>DDFD01000015.1 GCA_002337005.1 Flavobacteriales bacterium UBA1937
AATAAAATTACAATTTTAAAGGTGTTAAATTCATTATACTTTTGTTAAAAACCATAAAAATAGATAATTTTAAACAAAAAATCCGCCAAATAGCGGATTATAATGCAATATATAATTTTTAAAAATTACTCATTTTCTTTAGCTGTAATAAATAATTTAGCACAAATACCAGCTAAAATCATAGAAACACCAGCTATTACGAGCATTTTTATAGAAATATCTTTCATAAAATATAGAATAACTCCACCTAATAAACCAGCAGCAATTTGAGGAATGGTAATTGTAGCATTAAATAAGCCCATATAAACACCTGTTTGTTTAGGAGGAAGTGAAGACGAAAGAATAGCATAAGGTAATGCTAAAATACCAGCCCAAGCTATTCCAACACCAACCATTGGGATTAATAATATATTCTTGTCTTGAATAAAAAGCATAGAAATTAAGCCTAAACCTCCAAAAATAAGAGAAGCCATATAAACATTTTTTCTTCCATATTTATTTGCTAAAGGTGTTATCGCTAACGAAAAAAATGCTGCAAAAACACTATATACTGCAAAAATCACACCCGTCCAATCTCCAGCTTCATTAGAATTTTTTACGGTTTGTTTTAAATAACTAATTTCCATTGGTAATTTATCATTTTTAAAGACTGATTTTTTTGCAGTTTCAAATATTGCTTTAGTATATTTTTCTGAGTTATTATCCACCCCTAAAGTTTTTCTGAATGAATTGATTTCAGCATCTGAAAACTCATATTCTACTTTATTACCTTTAAAAAAATTAATGATTTTACTTACTGGATTATTTTCACTTTCTAAATTAACTTTTGCTAAAAAAACTTGACTTGTTACAACTTTATCATTAATAGCTTTAACTTCATTATCAGTAAGTTTTTTTCCTATAACCTCTTGAGCAAAACCTAAATCCCAAGTATTTACCTTCCATACATGCTCTGATATCCCTTGTGTAGTATAAACCCACATTAAAAACAAAGCAAACCAAGAAAAAAACTGAGTAATTGCTAGTTGTTTCATAGTAAGAGGAATGTTTTTTAACAAATCCATAAAACTAACTTTTTCCTCTACTATATCTTCTAAATTATTGTATTTGGCATATTCTTCAGGTGGATACTCTTTGGTTCTAAGCGCCGTCCACAATACAGAAAGCAATAAAACTCCTCCCCCAAAATAAAATGCCCAAATTACTGTAGGCGCAACTTTTTGTCCAGCCCCAGGTTCATTAGCTACATGAAAAACATTGGTCAATAAAAATGGCAATAAAGATCCTACAACTGCACCTACATTAATTAAAAAACTTTGAATTGCATATCCTTTATTTCTTTGTGATTCATCTACCATATCACTTACCAATGCACGAAATGGCTGCATTGTTACGTTAAATGATACATCCATAAATAATAACATCATTGCACCGAAGAAAACAGCAGGTAGCAATTGCGCAAAATGCTCTGAATTTGGCATAAAAAACATTGCTAAAGCAGAAACTATAGCTCCTCCTAATATAAAGGGGATTCGTCTTCCTAATCTAGTCCAAGTTTTATCACTAGAAAGTCCTACAATTGGCTGCACAAAAAGCCCTGCTAAAGGAGCAGCCAACCAAAATAAACTTAAATTATGCGGATCTGCACCAATAGCCGACAAAATTCTACTCGTGTTGGCATTTTGTAGAGAGTAACCAATTTGTACCCCAAGAAAACCGAAACTCATATTCCAGATTTGCCAAAATGACAATTGGGGTTTTTTAAAAATTTTGCTCATATTTTATTTTAAATTAATTTAAATTATTTAAACAACTCCAAAATCAAAGGTGATTTTGCAGAAATTGTAAGGCTGTTAGAATTTAACGAAACTTCTTTACCAGAAAGTGCATCTTTAGCCGTTGAATAACCTTTTAAACTTTCATTAAATCTCTTCAAATCTAGCGTTTGCTCTTTTTCATTATTGTTAATAACAACCATTACACTACCTTTTTCGTTATATCTGAAATAAACATAAACTCCATTTTCAGGAAGATAATGTTTGGTTTTTCCAGTGTGAATAATGTCATTATTTTTTCTCCAATTTAAGATTTTTTGGGTAAAGTCATAAAATTCTTTTTGTTCTTTGGTTTGAGTAGCTGGATTAAAAGCATTTTGAGCATCATTTTTCCAACCACCAGGGAAATCTCTTCGGATATCGCCATCACCTAATTTCGGTTTGTCGCCTCTCATTCCTATTTCTGAACCATAATAAATCTGAGGAATACCACGAACAGTAGAAATTACAGTTAAAGCCATTTTATAAGCATTAGCATCTCCATTAAACATTTCGTTCCAACGCTCTGTATCATGATTTTCAAAAAAAACGAGAAGATTATTGATATCTGGATATAAAAAATCACTGGTAAAAACATTGTAAAGACGCGTCATACCTGTATCCCAACCATCTTTTTCTTTTAGAGCTTTTGGCAACTCAGAGTACAGCATAAAATCCATCACGCTAGGCAATTGAGAATTATAATTGGCTGCTTCACCTATTTTAGAATCTTTTTGCCAAGCTGCAATTTGCGCTGCAGTATATAACCAAGTTTCTCCTACGATATTGAATTTTGGGTATTCATTTGTGATAGCTTTTGCCCATTTTGCCATCGCTTCTTTATCATTATAAGGATAGGTATCTACACGATAACCGTCTAAATCTGCAAATTCTATCCACCAGATTGCATTTTGAATCAAATAATTCAAAACCAAAGGATTGCTCTGATTAATATCTGGCATAGAAGAATCAAACCAACCATCTAATGCTATTTTTTTATCAATATCCGAAGCATTGGTATCAAACTGAGTGGTTGTTTTGTAATTAGAACGTTTAAAACCATTGGGTTCACCTTCAAACCAATGAATCCAATCTTTGGTTGGTAAATCTTTAATTAACCAATGCGAAACACCCCAATGATTGGTCACATAATCCATTACCAATTTCATATTTCTCTTTTTTAGTTCTTGAGATAGTTTTTGATAACCTTCATTAGTACCATATCGCGCATCTATTTTATACAAATCTGTTTGTGCATAGCCGTGGTAAGTAGTTCTAGGTTCATTATCTTCACAAACTGGGGTAAGCCAAAGTGTGGTAGCGCCTAAATTATGTAAATAATCAAGGTTATTGATAATTCCTTTTAAATCACCACCGTGTCTTCCGTTTCGGTCATTTCTATTGGCTTTTTCGGTGAGTTGTGGTACAGAATCATTAGACTCATCTCCATTGGCGAAACGGTCTGGCATAATAAGATACATTACATCTTTAGAAGTATATGATTCTCTGTTGGCAGAATTTAATTTTCTGGTTTTGAGTTCATAATTGTAAGATGATACCACTTTATTATTGATTTTCTGATTAATTTTAAATCTTTCAGAGTTGATTTCATTGGTATTAATGGTAATAAAAACGTAGTTTGGATTCTCTACTTTTTGTACATTTTTAATCTGAATATTATCAGATAATTCTATTTGAGAATTGGCGATATTTTTACCATATAGTAAGATTTGGAGTTCAGGATTTTTCATTCCTTTCCACCAAAATGCGGGTTCTACTTTTTGAATTTGAGAAAATACCATCGAAAATATTAAAAGTAAAGATAAAGATATTGTTTTTTTCATAATTTTTGAATTTGTGGAAAAACTTTGTCAAAGATTTATACTTTGACAAAGTCTTGATTGATGCTGAAATCCATAGCCCCGATAGTAGCGGCATCCTTTTTTGTTATTGCGGTGAAAAATTTTTAAAGATTGCTTCACTTTGTTCGCAATGACAAAAAAGATATAGCGGATAGCGGGATTAAGCTCCTAAAAAATTAACTACCCCGCCTTCCGAACAAGGTTCGGAAGCCACCCCTTCAAGGGAAGGGGAATTTCTATTTCACTGGTTTCACAGAAATGGCATAACCGCCACTTCTAACCAAATGTATTGGTAGTTTGGTTTTGCTGTCCACCGTTTTTTTATAGATTTGGTAGCTTTGTGGATTGTTGATATAATCAGCGTCTTTTCCGTCGGCATAGATGGTTGCTTCGTATTTTTTGCCCTTATCTAAAAATGAAAAATCTACCGTAAAATCTCTGGCGTTTTCATCGGTAATTCCGCCAACAAACCAATTATCCGTACCTTTCGCTTTTCTTGCGGTATGAATGTAATCTCCCGGTTCTGCAGAAAGAATTTTGGTATCATCCCAATCTGCAGCTACATCTTTGATAAACTGGAAAGCATCCATATGTCTGGCGTAATTTTCCGGTAAATCTGCTGCCATTTGTAACGGCTGATACATCACCACGTACAATCCTAACTGCTTAGCCAGAGTGGTTTTTACATAACGTTTATCACCTGGAAAATAGTAATCTAGCTTGGTTTGGAAAATTCCTGGGGTGTAATCCATTGGTCCGCCCATCCATCTTGTAAAAGGTAAAATGGTTTGATGATCCGGGTTATTACCTCCAAAAGCTTCAAACTCAGTTCCACGTGCTGCTTCAGCCGAAATCCAGTTAGGATAGGTTCTGCTTTCACCAGTCGGGCGCACAGATTCGTGAGAATTAACCATAATTTTATATTCATTCGCTTTTTCGATAATCCTATGATAATGATTGATCGTCCATTGCGAATAATGATGCTCACCTCTCGGAATGATGTTTCCTACATAACCAGTTTTGGTAGCATCATAACCGTATTTGTTCATTAATTGAAAAGCTTTGTCGGCCCATCTTTCATAGTTGCTAGCAGATCCAGAAGTTTCGTGGTGCATAATCAATTTTATGCCTTTTGAATGCGCATACTCATTCAGCATTTTAATATCAAAATCCGGATACGGTGTAATGAAATCAAAGACAAATTCTTTAGAATGCCCGAACCAATCTTCCCAACCAGTGTTCCAACCTTCAATCAATAACCCTTGGAAACCGTTCGCTGAAGCAAAATCAATATATTCCTTTACTTTGGTGTTATTAGCCGCATGATTTCCGTTGGGCGTTAATTTAGAAAAATCTGTTTTCCCAATGTGAACATTATTGGCGGTAGAATATGCCCATTGTGATTTTCCGATAATCATTTCCCACCAAACACCCATATATTTTGTAGGATGAATGTATGAAGTATCTGTATATTTTGTTGGCTCGTTTAGATTGAATAGCATTTTAGAATCCAAAACTACTTCGGCTTTTGGTGAAACGATAATGGTTCTCCAAGGCGTGGTAGCAGGAGTTTGCATATAACCTTTAGCACCTTGCGCATCTGGTGTCAAATGTGTTTTGAATTTATAATTGGCAGCATCTAACTCTAAGTTTGCAGCAGGATAATTAAGAACAGCAGCTTCACCAAGGTTGATGTAAAGCGGATTTGCACCTTCTTTTTTCATCATCAATGGAATCTGAACGCCATTTTTTACTAAATTTTGAGAAGCATTTCCATCAAAAGAAGTTGGCCATTTTGCAGGAATTTCGGATAATTTAGTGGTTTGAGTTTGGTATTCTTCGGTATCATAATCCCCGGCTAACCACCATGCTTTCATATCCCAAGGTAAATCAATTTCTGAATCTTCTTCTTTTATGATGAAATAATTCAGATTTTTTTGTTGAGGAAATTCATATCTAAAACCTAAACCATCATTAAATAATCTGAATTTAATGATAATATATCTGTCATTTTCAGGTTGGTTAAGAGTAACGGCTAATTCATTATAATTGTTGATGTAATTTTTCTTTTCTCCAAGAACTGGTTGCCAAGTTTCGTTTTTAGAATCGAATTTTTCGGCTGTTTTTACGAATCCTGCATTAAGGTTTTTACCTTGATTATTTTTGTTTTCAATTTCAGAAGCGAACTGTATATCACCATCTTTCAGCAGTCTCAAACCTAATTTAGAATCTTCTACCACTACACTTCCGTTGTACTTTAGATTGTAGAACGGTACACCATCTTTTAGATTAAAATTCATTTCGAATTTACCATCAGGAGATTTTAGAGTTTGTGCATTAATAGACGCTACAGAAAGTAACGCTAGCAGTGCACTTGTTTTAACAAATTTCATACTTTAATTGTTTGTATTATAATTATTTAGGACTAATTTAATAAAAAGATAAAAAACATTAAAAATAAAAAAACTGCTGCTAAAAAGCAACAGTTTTTTGTTAAAATTATATGTTAAATTTCATATAATTTATTTTTTAATGAATTGATATCTACCATCAATGTCATTAAAATAAATATCATAAGTACCCGCAGTTAATGGAATATTACCTCCATCTTGTACACCTTTACCAGAAAATTCTGTATCAGCACCCCAGTTTATAGTCCATGCTCCATCTGCTCTAAACTTGAATTTACCAGTTGTAGGTATTGTAATATCTTTTAGTGACCATTGGTGAGAATCATAAGTTGATTGCTCAAGTGAAAGATCACCACCCCAGCTATTGAAATCTCCAATCATACCTATTGTAGAATATGTAGCCATAGAACCAGTGTAAGGAGTAAGTGTATAAGTTTTCGCAGAAATATCCATACTGAAAGCATAATATCCTGCTGAGCTTGTAGTAAATGGATCTGGATCACCACCATCACTATTTGCTACTAATCCAGCTTTTAATCCCCATTGTGGTTGCCAATTACCTAATACCTCTACTAATTTGAACATGCTAGTTCCAAATTTACCCGTAAAGTAAAATTTATTAACATTAGAAGGATCTCTAAAGATTGCTTGGTTATTATTATTTGGATTCCAACCAGCAGCTGTAGCATCTCCTACTAAGAACATATTTTTAAATGCTACGTATGGCGTAACCTTAAAAGTAACAATATTAGAAACTTTGGTAATTGTACCTCCTGTGGATTTAGAAGTTGCAGTAACTCTTACATCTACTTCACCTTTAACGTTAGCTTCCAACCCGGCACTTAATACAGCATCATTAAGAACCTTATTAGTAGCTTCAAAAGATTTTGTATTCATTACACTTCCTAGTGTAGAAAAATTATTAGCACCTTTTTTAGAAATTTCTATTAAATAAGTTACATTAACACCGTAGTTATTATAATCTGACCATGTAAATGTAGTTATTACATCATCTGGAGCAGCACCATTCAACAAAATTTCTGCACCTACTACTGGAGCAGTAATTACTGGAGCAGCTGTAGGATAAGGTTTAACATCAAAAGAAATTGCATTAGATACTTTATCACCTACTTCTACTCTCATATAAACTGCTTTTGTAGTATATGGAGAATAACCTGCACTTAAAAGAGCAGTATTAAGAGCCCCAATAGTTGTAGTATAAGAAGTAGTTTTTGATGTTCCTAGAACAATTTTTGTTTTAAAATCACTCGTTGTAGAATATACAACAGAAAAATCTCCAGAAGCACCTGTAGTATTATCCCAAGTTAATCTAAAGGGATTGTTCTCCATTGTTGGATAGAGCGTATTACTCGTTAATGTAGTATTATACAAAGTAAATGAAGGTTCAGCAGATTTCCAATTGTTATCATATTGATCATCTCTACAGGCATTAAATACTAAAGGTATTAATAGAAATATTGAAATTATTTTAAATATATTTTTCATAACAAAATTTATTAAAATTTATAAATTACTGTTTAACAATAGTATAAGTTCCCGCTTTTAAATTAACAGTAATCTTATAATTACTACCATCTCCTACAAATTTCACATTTCCATTATCTCCTTTCGGACCTAAGAAACCTGAGTTGCCATTGTTATCTTTCATGATATTTCCCCATTCTAAATCTCCAAATGATTTTTGACCTAAGAATTTGAATTCTGAAGCACTATCTAATTTGGCAACATATTCATAAACTCCAGCAGAAACCTTAGTCATAGCAGGCGCAGAAGCTGCATCCCAACCATTAATAGTACCAACCATATAAATCTGAGCAAAATCAAAAGTAGGAACTGCAGAAGCAGATACATCTAGAGATTGTACACCTGTAGCAGCATTTATAGTAATTTTATAAATACCTGTGGTACCTGTAAATTTCATATTTTCGTCACCATCTTGAATAAGATTAGAAGAAACTTGTTTGAAATATTTATAGTTATCTCTAGTTCCTGATTGGTCTATACTATAATTTAAATCATTCCATGCTTGTTGCCCTAAGAATCTAAAAGGTTGATTATTTTCTAAATAAGTATATATGATGGACTTATTAGAAGATTTATACAGAATTTGAGCTTTACCAGAGTCCCAACCTACATAAGAAGCCGCACCTACAATGTAGAATGTAGGATATTCTAATTCATAAGGTGTAATCTTAATCATCGAAATGTTAGAAGTAGCTGTTAAACTCTCTCCATTACCTAGGTAAGAAGATACTCTGATGTACATTGTACCTTGAACATCTTTTACAAGACCTATTGCCTGAGCAGCAGTATTCATCTGAGCATTGGTATAAGTAGCAGTTCTGCCAGAACTAGCAACAGTACCTAGAGTAATTGGTTTTGTAAATTTGTTATCCGCAGAAACTTGTATTCTATAGGTAATTTGTACAGGAACAGTATATTTAGCCACGTCCCAAGTAACATTAAATGCAGGGTTATCTGGAAAGTTCTTATCTAAGAACACTGATTCCTTAGAAACATCCATTAAAATTGGAGCCGATTGATTATCAATAGTCACGATCTCTCTATCACTACAAGAAATTATACCCAAAAGTGATATTAATAAGAGAAAAACTCCTTTAAATATATTATTTTTCATTTTAATTACAATTTTGAATTTTAATTATATCCAGGATTTTGAATAAGATTAGGGTTAGCTACTAGATCTTTTGCCGGAATTGGGTATAGATTTCTATAATCTCCAACAGCTTGTCCATCTTTCACACCTCCTTTCCAAGGCCATAGATATGCAGCAGTTGTAAATTTACCATATCTAATAAGATCTGTTCTTCTTGTCATCTCCCAACCAAGTTCTCTAGCTCTTTCATCTAAAATAAAATCTTTACTTATTGTAGTTACTGGAGTTGCACCTGCTCTCGTTCTTAAAGCGTTTACATAACCCAAAGCAGTAGTAGTGCTACCACCTCCGCCTCTTAGAACTGCTTCTGCATACATTAAATATACATCACCTAGTCTATATAAAGGAATATCAGCATCTACAAAGTTACCAGAACCAGCAGTAGGACCGTCTGAACCTTCAGCACCAGTGCTTGTTACATTTTTATATTTCACAAAAGCATAGCCATCTGCAAAATTACTTAGGTCATTAATTTCTAAAGTTTGACCATTGGTATAGAAATTACCTCTCTTGTCATTAGTACCTGCACCACCAAATAATGCTACGTATGCTTTGGTAGTTCTAAGACCACCCCAACCACCGTTGATACCAAAATCACTAGCTGGCATTTTACCACCTACTGCAGCGTGTACTAGATATGTAGTTCCACCGTAAGTTTTGATATGCACTCCATCAAATGCTACTGGCATAATTACTTCTGGATTATTCAAATGGTTATCTGCCAAGAATAAGTCTGCATATTTTGTTTTCAAACCATAACCTGCTCCTATTACTTTTTGAGTATAGGTAATTACGTCTGCATATTTAGCAGTTCCTGTATATACCTCTGCATTTAGATAAAGTCTTGCTAATAAAGTCCAAGCCGCAGCTTTATCTACTCTAGCATATTGATTTGTTTTAGGATCTTTCAAATCATTAGCTACTGCTAACAATTCTGATTCTACATATTTAAACAAGTCTGCTCTAGTAATTCTTTTAGGAGGTGTAGGAGAACCTGGCAAATAAGTTTCATCTACAAAAGGCACATTACCAAATAAGTCTAAAGCATGATAATAAGATTGAGCTCTTAAAAATCTAGCTTCTGCTCTCATATATTTAGCCTCAGTAAGATCTGCTCCTGTAATATTATTTGAAGTCAGTTTAGCATCTGTAGTATTTCTAAGGAACTCATTACAAAAAGCTATTTCTGTATAAATTCTATAATACATAGCAGCCACAAATTCATTAGAAGAATCCCAAGTCATTTTGTGGATTGTCTGTAAAGTACCATCATTCCAAGCGATTACCGCTTCGTCTGTTGGAAGCTCTTGTAATGTAAATAGCTGTCTAGTGTATTGAGAAAAGTTTCCATCAATACCACTAATGTCAGCACCACCACCGCCTGCTTCTTGCCCTCCGTGAGCTAAACCTCCGTATAATTTAGCAAGAGCATTTGGATAATTTTTAAAATCAGAGAAAATAGCATCTCCTGTAGTTTCTATTATTGGAGTTCTTTCTAAATCTTTAGTACATGAAGATAAAGAAAAGAATAACGCAATAGATAAAGTTCCTACGATTGCTTTTATATTTATTTTATTTGTTTTCATTTAATTACCTTTTAAAATTGAAAATTAAATCCTAGTGAATACACTCTTGGCATTTGATAATATCCATTATCAATTCCTCCGAATACTTCTGGATCAACACCAGAATAATCAGAAATTACAAATACATTTTGTACCATACCATAAACTCTAAGACTAGAACCTTTTGACATAAAATCTTTGAAATTATATCCTAAGTTTACATTATCCAATCTAAAGAAAGAAGCATTCTCTACATAAATATCAGAAAATAGTTCATTTCCTTTGAATGCGTAAGTTTTAGCGGTAGAATAAACGTTTTGTAAATATTCATTCGTCAATGCAGAATTGATAGAACTGTTAGAAGCAGCGTTATTATAAACATAGTTTCCTAAAACCGCTCTACCACTCATACTTAAATCCCAATTTTTGTGTGCCAATTTGGTAGAAAAACCTAAAATTGCATCTGGGGTAGTAGATTTGTAATAGTATTTATCTTGCGCACTAATCACTCCATCTCCGTTTCTATCTACATATACTCCATCTAGTGGCTTACCACTAGCATCATACACCTGTTGATAAACTAAGAATGAATATGGATTATATCCTACAGCATGAGCTTGGATGGTATTACCTACACCACCAGCTATATCACCCTTAGCAATAAAATAATCATTACTAGCGTTTTCTATTAACTTAGTAACTATTGGTTTGTAATGGGTAGCATTGAAACTTAATTCCCAAGTTGTATTTTCATTTTTAACTGGTACTAGATTAAGAACACCCTCTATCCCTTCATTTTTGATGTTACCAACGTTTAACCAGTTGAAGTTACTTAAATCACCAGCAGCAATTGGGCTAAAAACTAATAAATCTTCAGTATCTTTTCTAAAAACATCTACTGAACCAGAAATTCTATTATTAGCAAATCCAAAATCTAAACCTAAATTTTTAGTAGTTGTAGTTTCCCAAGTTAAATACGGGTTATATACATCTGGTCTGTACATTGTAAAATAATTACCTCCAAATTGATATTCTGCACCTATCTGGCTTGGGCTATATTTAGCAAAAGCTCCATAGGATATTGGCAATTCTTGTTGACCTGTTTTACCCCAACCTCCTCTAAGTTTTAAGGTATTTACTCCTGTTCCTTTCAAGAAGCCTTCTTGGTCTAATCTCCAAGCTAAAGAAACCCCAGGGAAATTACCCCAAACGTAATCTTTAGTTCCATTAAAGAATCTAGAAGAACCATCTCTTCTTACAGATGCATTAATAATATACTTATTAGCTATCGTAAAAATTGCTCTTCCATAAAATGAAAGTAAAGTAGTCTGATTTGCAGAACGTAAAGAAGCAGTAGGAATAATGGTAGATTTTCCGTAATAAGTAGTACTAGCAGGAGTATCTGTATAAAAATCTTGATAAGAATAACCAGCTGTTAAATCCATATTTACTACAGAAACTTTTTTAGCATAATTAAAATAAGTTTCTAGTAATTTATTTTTCTTTTCTTGACTGTATTCATTATACTGTCCTCCATTCGCAAAACCTGCTTTGTATTGAGGATAAACTCTGTTTACACCTTCACCTTTTGCATAGTCATATCCTGCATTTACATTAAAGTGTAAATCAGGTAAAAAATGGAATTTATAATCTAACTGAATATTTCCTAAAGCTCTATACACAGAAGATATTTTTCTGTTAGCATCTAACATTGCTAGTGGATTTGCATTAGCATTTACGTTTAGTCCACCATTTAGTAACCATTCGTAATAACCACCATAGTTAGAATTACCTGAATACACTGGCTGAGTAGGATCAAAGTAAGTAGCACTTGAAATTAAACCATCTGGTAAAAATTTATTATCAGTATATGTTCCTTTTAAATTGACATTCACCGTTAAATGATTATCAAAAAACTTAGGATTCAAATTTAAACCAACAGAAGTTCTTTTAAACTCATTCGTTTTTACAATACCATTTTGGTGATTATATCCTAAAGACAATCTATATGGCAAACCTTTTACACCTCCCGAAAAAACTAAATTGTTATCAGTTCCCCAAGCTGCTTGATAAATTTTATCTTGCCAATTGGTATTTGCATTACCTAATTTAGACTTATAGTTATCATTAGCATACGTATTTACAAATTCTCTATACTCATCTGCATTTAAAACATCTACATTTCCCATTTTGGTAGATACAGACGCTAGTGTAGAGAAGTTTACCTTAAACTTACCTGCTGTTCCTTTTTTAGTTGTAATTAAAATTACACCATTAGTAGCACGGTTACCATAAATAGCGGTAGAAGCTGCATCTTTTAAAATATCAAAAGATTCTATATCATTAGGGTTAATTAATGATAAAGGGTCAGAAGCTCCATTAATACCACTAAAATCTTGAGGTACACCATCAATTACAATTAAAGGTGCATTATTACCATTTAATGATGCAGTACCACGCACTCTTATAGAAGCACCAGCTCCCGGAGCACCACTATTGGTAGTAACTTGTACACCTGGTGTTTTACCCTGAATTAATTGAGCAGGTGAGGTAGCACCTCCATTAAAGTCTTTGGCTGTAACAGAAGCAATAGAACCTGTAAGATCTGTTTTCTTTTGCTTACCATAACCAATCAGCACAACTTGTTCAATTTCTTTTTGTTTAATTGAATCTTTCTTTTCTTGTGCTTGTAACATCATTGTCCCTGCCAAAAGAAATGCAGGAGCAATTTTTAAAACTGTACTATAGTTTCTCACAAAAATAAAATTTAGGATTAATATTCATTTTCACACAACGATAATTGTTGACACAATTAACACTGCCAATTTATAAAATTTTTAAATATTTATAAAATTTATCTAAAATTTGTTAATTTATTATGACAATAATCAGTGTATTTTATTCGATTTAACACATAAACATTTGTTTATCAATAACATAACTAACAATTTCTCACACATGAGACAATAAAGGATTTTTCACTATTTTAAACAAATGCTTAGCAAAATCACATATTAACGTAACGTTAACAATTAAAAAAATTGCCCAAAATTATCATCTAAAGACTCAAATTTTCAAAAAGGCAAACAAAATCTTATCTTTGCAAAAAAATTTTCATGCAGAAGAGAAAAATGATTACCGCGGCTTTACCTTATGCCAATGGTCCGGTACATATTGGTCACTTAGCTGGAGTATATATTCCAGCAGATGTGTATGCACGTTTCCAAAGAAGATTAGGTAGCGATGTAGCTTTTATCTGTGGCTCTGACGAACACGGCATTCCTATTACCATAAGAGCTAAAAAAGAAGGAGTTACACCCCAGGACATTGTAGATAAATACCACGCTATTATTAAAAAATCTTTCGCAGATTTAGGAATTTCTTTTGACGAATATTCCAGAACTTCTTCTGAAAATCATAAAAAAACTTCGCAAGATTTTTTTCTTACCATGTATGAAAAAGGTAAGTTTACCGAAGAAATTTCAGAGCAATATTATGACGAACAAGCTGGTGAATTTCTCGCTGATAGATATATTGTAGGAACTTGCCCCAATTGTGGAAATGATGGAGCTTATGGAGACCAATGCGAAAAATGTGGTACTACTCTTTCTCCTTCAGAATTAATTAATCCTAAATCTGCTTTAAGTGGAAACGTACCTATTCTTAAAGAAACCAAAAACTGGTATTTACCATTAAATGAATACGAAGATTTCTTAAACGAATGGATTATTGAAGGTCATAAAGACGATTGGAAACCAAACGTTTACGGACAAGTAAAATCTTGGCTCAATGATGGCTTAAAACCAAGAGCTATGACCAGAGATCTAAACTGGGGCGTAAAAGTTCCACTTCCTGATGCCGAAGGAAAAGTATTGTATGTTTGGTTTGATGCACCAATTGGTTACATTTCCTTTACCAAAGAATGGGCTGAGAAAAATGGTAAAAACTGGGAAGATTATTGGCAATCTGAAGATTCTGATTTAATTCATTTTATCGGGAAAGATAACATTGTGTTTCACTGCATTATTTTCCCAGCAATGATGAAGGCTCACGGAAAATATATTATGCCAAGCAACGTTCCTGCTTTTGAATTTTTAAATCTAGAAAACGATAAAATTTCTACTTCAAGAAATTGGGCTGTTTGGGCGCACGAATATGTAGAAGAATTCTCTGGTCAACAAGATGTTTTGCGTTATGCACTCCTTTCTTCGGCTCCAGAAACTAAAGATAATAACTTTACATGGAAAGATTTCCAAACCAAAAATAATTCTGAATTGGTAGGGATTTTTGGGAATTTCATTAATAGAGTTGCAGTTCTTATTCATAAATATTATGATGGAGTAATTCCTGCTGGAAATGAAAATGCAGAAGAGCTTTCTGAAATTTCTAAAGCTGCAAAAGAAATTAATGAATATTTAAGTAAATACGAATTTAGAAATGCTTTATCATCATTAATGAATTTAGCACGTTTCGGAAATCAATATTTGCAAACAGAAGAGCCTTGGAAAACCATCAAAGATAATCCTGAAAAAGCAGCAAATTCTTTATTTGTTGGTGCTCAAATTGCAGTTGGTTTAGCTCAATTATGTGAACCTTTTATGCCTTTTTCTTCAGAAAAATTGTTGAAAATGTTTAACACTGAGAAAATTTCTTGGCAAGAGGTTGAAATTTCAAAAGTTTTAGTAAAAACTGGACATCAAATTAATGAATCTTCGCTTCTTTTCTCAAAAATAGAAGACGAAACTATTGATTTTCAAATTCAAAAATTAGAAAACACAAAACAATCTAACAAAAAGACCAATCCTAAAGCAAATCCTATGAAAGACGAAATCACTTTTGATGATTTTACAAAAATCGACTTAAGAACTGCCACTATTTTAGAAGCTGAAAAAGTAGAAAAAGCCGATAAACTTTTGAAACTAAAAGTAGATACCGGAGTAGATGTAAGAACCGTAGTTTCGGGAATTGCAGAGAGTTTTTCACCTGAAGAAATTATTGGAAAACAAGTCATGATTTTATTGAATTTGGCTCCAAGAAAAATAAGAGGCATCGAATCTCAAGGAATGTTGCTATTAACCACAAAACCAGACGGAAAATTGAGTTTTGTAACGCCTGATGAAACCGTAGAAAACGGAATTGAGATTGGATAAAAAGGAAGAAATTCCTAATATTATTGCTAACTCTCGCAGATTGTGTTGATTTTGCAGATTTTTCTGTATACTTTTGCTTAATCTGCGAGAGTTTTTTATATTTTGACTTTTAGATTGTAATTATTATTACAAATTATAAAAAAATAATCATCAGCTAAATCAGCCCAATCTGCGAGAATTTTTATATTTCCGAAATCTTTTTTATTTTTAGACAAACAAAATTCTATGAAATTTTTAAAATCACTTCTACTCTGCTTTTTATTTTTTGGATTGGGGAATTTTAAAGCGCAGAAAATTGAAAACGTTAGCAACGAAGAACAATCTAGATTTATTTTTGTTGAAAATTTTCAAAAATTGTTAATAGAAAAATATGCAGGAAAAAGAAGTCAAATCAATTTTAAAAATGCCAAATTAACTGATTTAAAAATTCAGTATTTAAAAAACACTAATTTACTAGCTCCTGAAAACAACTCCAATTTAAAAATTTTGGCTGACTATACGCATCTTAGTTTTTATCCGAATATTACTGCTATCATTTTAAAAAATCATCCATTTTTTCAAACAAAAATTTCAGACGAAGAAAAACAAAAATACAACGAACTTTTCCTAGAAATTGCCAAACAAATTCCGAACGAAACTTATATAGAACTTTCCAAAATAACAGACGAAATCAATCGTGATAAATTTGCACTTACCATTCCTTACCGTTTTGAAATTTTTCAAGATTTATTTGATGAAAACGCCAGAAAAAGAATTGATATCATTAATTTTTTACTTTGGAACGTAAATTAATCTAAAATTTCAATTAAAACAGACAATTTCATCTAATTTTCTCACCTTAACTCTCTATTTTTTGTTAATTTTACACTCTATTTCAGTCTTAACTGTATTTTATCAAAATTTAGAATGAATACCAAACATAATCAAGTTTTAACTAGACTTTCGGAACTGCTGAAAGCTCATCAATCTGACCTAATTTCAGAAAATCAAAAAGATTTAGCTTCTTGCAATCAAGAGGACAAAGCGCTCTATGACCGTCTAAAAGTAGATGAAAATAAAGTAACAGCGATGATAAAATGTGTAGAACAAGCTATAAAAACTGAAGATATTCTAGGCAAGACGTTGTATTCTTACCGTCATCCAAAAGGAATGCTGATTGAGAACAAGATTGTACCTTTTGGTAAAATTTTCATCATTTATGAATCTAGACCAGATGTTACTATAGAAGCTGCAGTAATGGCTTTCAAGGCAGGAAATAAAATCGTTTTAAAAGGCGGAAAAGAATCTCTAAGAAGCAATCTTATTTTGGTGAAATTTTGGCATCAAGCTCTTTCAGAGAATGGTTTTTCTGAAGATAATGTAGTTTATTTGGATTTAAATAGAGAAGAAATTCAAGAAGCAATTGCGAAAAACACTTACAAAGCAGATTTAATAATTCCGAGAGGTGGTGATCAATTGATTGATTTTGTGAAAAAAAATAGCAACATTCCTGTTCTTATTAGTGGAAGAGGAAATAATTTTTTGTACATAGATGATGAAGCAGATTTTGAAATGGCAAAAAAAATTATCCTCAACGGAAAATCCAGAATTAGTGTTTGCAATGCTTTAGATAAAGTGATTATAAATAAAAATCTGCCCAATTTAGAAGATCAATTGCTTGATTTGGTTCAGTTTTTAAAGGAAAATAATCTCGATGTTTTTGGTTTGGGAGAGATTTTAAAAATCAACTCAGATTTACAAAAAGATGAAAACCCAGAACTTCTAAAAGAAGAATTTCTTTCAGAAAAAATGGTCATTCTTTTGGCAAATTCTTTAGAAGAAACCATTGAAATCATCAATGAAAATTCTGGAGGTCATTCTGCAAGTATTATTACAACCAATAAAATTAAAGCAGAAAAATTTCAAACCGAAGTAGATTGCGGTGCTGTTTATCATAATGCCTCTACCCGATTTACAGACGGTGGAGAATTTGGTTTAAGTGGAGAAATTGCCATCAGTACACAAAAATTACATTTCCGTGGACCATTAGGCATCCACCAATTAACGACCAACAAGTGGTTTATTTCTGGGAATGGAGAAGTGAGGTAGAATGATGGGTGTTAGATGATGGAAGTTGGATGTTCAAAATCAAACAATGTCAAACCTCTTAAAACAATATCAAACTTTTTCAAACCCATTTGAAAAATTTAAAAATGAAGAAAAAAATTGTAATCAAAATAGGTTCATCTACGCTAACCGCAGGAACCAACAGAATTTCTTATGGTAAAATCGAAGATTTGGCAAGACAAATTACCCAACTTCGAGAAAAATACCAAATCGTAATTGTTTCGTCTGGCGCTATCGCTACTGCTAGACAAGTAATTGATATTCATCAATTTAAAAACATTGACAACAAGCAAGCTTTGGCTGCCATTGGTCAACCGAAATTGATGAGAATTTATGATGAAGTTTTCGAGAGTTTTGGTTTGCAAGTAGCTCAGTGTTTGCTTACTTACCACGATTTCGAAAAAGAAGCAACTATAGAAAATACCAAAAATACAATTCATACATTGCTTAAACACGAAATTATTCCTATTATTAATGAAAACGACACCGTTTCGGCTGAGGAAATTATTTTCGGGGATAATGATAAACTTTCTGCTATGGTAGCCAAAATTATAGAAGCTGACATTCTGTTTTTGGCTTCAGATATTGATGGTGTTTTTGACAAAAATCCACATTTACACACTGATGCTCAATTAATTAAAAAAATCACTAATTTAGAAGAAATTGAAAAATTCATTGAAGAAAAACCTTCAAAACTAGGAACTGGCGGAATGACTTCAAAACTAAAAGCAGCCGAAATTTGCTTTGAAAATAACGTGGAGATGTATATTGTCAACGGAAATCAAAACAATTTTGTAGAAAATGCACTTACAGGAAATATTCCTTGTACTCATTTTCAGAAAATGTAATTATTTCACCGTTAATTTTGCCAAATAAGAATCTTCCAATTGCTTCACTTTCTGGATTTTAAAACCATTGGCAATCGCCGCATTTTTTAAGGTGCTGAAATCTAAATAAAGCCATTTCATAGGCAATTCTGATTCACCTTTATAATGTACATAATAATCTAATTCTCCGTAGTAACCAATTGCAGGAACTAGCACTCCGCCATCATCATCCTGGTCATACATATACAAAATATCGGTGCTATCTATGAGAATTTGTCCGTTTTCTGAGGTTAAATTTTTTAGTTTTTGTAAATATTGATCTACGTGTTCTAAACTTTGGAAAATCCCAGTTCCATTCATTAGAAGTAAAATTGTATCAAACTTATCATCAGAAAATTTTAAAAAATCTTCGCATACTGCTTTTTCTACACCTCTTGCTTTACAAATTTCTATAGATTTCGGGGAAATGTCTAGCGCTGTAACCTCTAAATTTCTTTTTTTCTGAAGATACAAACTATGAGAACCTGCGCCAGCACCTACATCTAGAACCTTCCCGAATGATAAATCTAATGCTTTTTGTTCTAAAGCATTCATTTCTTTGTAATTTCTAAAAAGATAAGAAACTGGCAAATCATCTAATTCTGAAATGGAAGTTTCTGTTTTTAAATCCTCAGGATTTTCTTGGTAAAAATAATCCCAAATGGCGCGTCCCATTAAATCTTTCATTTAGCAAAAATAATTATTAAGAAGCACATAATTTTAAATTTTAAAAAATATTCTTTGTTTAAAAAGGATTTATTATTTTTAGAAAAAATTAAAAAATATGAGAAAAATAGACCAACTCTTTTCAGAATATGCAGAAAGTCACCAAAATCAAACCAACAAATTTATTCATTGGATTTGTGTTCCTTTAATATTCTTTACCATTGTAGGATTTATTAGCTTAATTCCTGCACCTCATTTTTGCGCGGTCTATTTTGGTTGTATCAGTTTGGCAAGCATTATTGCATTGACATTAGTAAGCTTTTTTTATGTTAGATTATCATGGATTATCTCATTCATTATGCTTTTTGTGATGCTATTAATGGAACATTTCGCCTATGCTATTAATATACATTTCAGCAGCAATTCTTGGATTATTTATCTATCAATTTTCGTGGTTACTTGGATTTTTCAATTCATAGGTCATAAAATTGAAGGCAAAAAACCTAGTTTCTTAAAAGACTTGCAATTTCTATTGGTAGGTCCAATTTGGTTACTTCATTTCATTTTAAAGAAAATCGGCATTCCCTATTAATTTAATGAATTTAATTATATATCCTTGAAAAATTTTCAAGGATTTTTTTCATTTCATATAATTTTGCACAATTGTTGTTATAGAAATTTTATCTAAATTTTTTTCCTATGAAGACAATATTATATTCTTTAGCGATTTTTTCACTTTTAAATTGCAATAAAGACAAATCTTTGGCAAAAGCAGATTTAATGGTAGTTTCAGAAAAATCAGCAAGTTACAATGCTCCACCACCTCCTCCAAAACAAGAAGCTTCTTATGCCGCAATAGAAGTAGTAGATTCTGCGGCTGCTATCGTGGATGCAGATGTAAGATTACCTGACAAAACCAAACCTGAAAATCAAACTGGTATTTCTAAAAAAATCATCAAAAATGGTGATATGATGATGGATGTAGGCGATATAAAATCTGCTCAAGAAAAAGTACAAGGTTTGGTGAAATCTAATAAAGGCTATATTCAAAATGAAAATTATTCTAATAACGAAAGAGAAACCACCGTTTCTATGGAAATTAGAATCCCAAATCAGAATTTCGACCAATTGGTAAATTCTTTTTCAGATGGAATTGGCTCTATTACACAAAAAAACATAAGAGTAGAAGATGTAACCGAAGAATATACTGATGTTTCTATAAAACTAGAAAATAAAAAAATATACCTCGAAAAATACAGAGATTTGCTCAAAAGAAGTGCTTCTACCAAAGATTTACTTGAAATTCAAGAAAATATTAGAGGTTTAGAAGATGAGATTGATGTTTCGGAAGGCAGACTTCGCTACATAGATGACCAAGTAAATTACAGCACACTCAATCTTACTTTAACCAAAGAAAAACCGAGAAACACCGTAACGTCAAAAATCGGTTTCGGAAGCAGATTAGTAGATTCTATAGCCAATGGTTGGAATATTTTCGTGAATTTTTTATTAGAAATTGTTTCACTTTGGCCTTTTGTATTCATGATCCCAATTATAATTTTCACTTGGAGAAAATGGAGAAAAAGAAAATCAAAAAAAGGATAGAATATTTATCACAAAAAGCATAGATGATATATTTCATTAAATAATTGATAAAAAATATGCGTAAATTTGCTTTGTAAAATAAAAATTATGAAAAGCTTTATCCTTGCCACATTTGCATTCTTTGCATTAATTTCTTGCAGAAATGATGATGAATTAGATATACAACCTTTGGTTGGAGATTGGACTTGGATTTCTACCTCTGGTGGAATTAATGGACAAATTAATGACACCCCTACATCTACAGGAAAAACCATAAAATTGAGTTTTACTTCAGATGGTAAATATACGATCACAACCAATGGAACTGTAACTAAAGAAGGAACTTTTATATTGTATAAAGATGTTTCTAATCTAGACCATATTGAGAGAACTTACATTGATTTTTCTTCTGAAGGGCATCAAATGATAAGAAGTAATGATGAAACCAATCTCTATTTAAGTGATGATGCAAATGATGGTGTAGAAAGTCATTACAAAAAATAAATTTACTTCCCTAAAACAAATACCGCCGGAATTTTATGAAGTTCCGGTTTTTTATTTTTCCAGTCAGAGATTTTTAGGGTTTTGATGAATTCTTCTGTAGGGTGGTTAATGTTTGCGGCAATACAAAGTTTGGTATTCGGGTTTAGAAACTTTATTAAATCTTCCAAAAGTTGATTGTTTCTGTAAGGCGTTTCCATAAAAATCTGAGAATATCCAGTTTTCTGAACCTGATTTTCTAAAAACATAATTTTTTGTTTTTTTTCGGATTTATCAATCGGAAGATATCCGTGAAATGCAAATTCTTGTCCGTTAAAACCACTCGAAATTAATGCTAAAATAATAGAAGAAGGTCCATTAATTGGGATTACTTTGATGTTGTTTTCGTGACACCATTTTACCATCAGATTTCCTGGATCTGCAATACAAGGCAAACCTGCTTCGGAAAGCAAACCAAAATCTTGTCCAGATTTCATTAGTTTTTGAGCTTCCTTTAAATCTGCATTTTCAGAATACTTATCCAAAAGAAAAAGTTTCAAATCTGATTGTTTTTTTTCTGGCGCAAAAAATTTGATGACTTTTCTGGCTGTTTTTTCGTTTTCCACAAAAAAATAATCGGTTTTCAGAATGTATTCTTTAATCGATGGTGCAAAATACTCAATCGGTGATTCTTCTGAGAGATATGCAGGAATTAGAAATAACATAAGCAAAAAATACTAATTTAGTTTTAATCGATCTTTAAGTGGTGGTTGCGGATTATATTTTACTTTCTCCATCGAAAAAAGAACTGAGGTAATCTTCCAACGATTATTAAATTTTACCATAGTCCATATTTCTCTTCCCCAATTTTGCATTTTAGAATTTTCCCAAAAACTATAATCAAAATTTACAGAAGCCACTCTACCATCTTCTATAATCTTCACATTATCATATTTTATTTCAACAGAATTTTGAGCAATATCATTTATGAAATTTTTAAAAGTGTTGGTAAAAACTTCTCTCAATTTATGACTATGATGCCTTTCCTCTTCTAAAGTTTTGTCTTTATAAGTACCGTGCCAAATTACATCATTGCTATAGAATAGTGAATAAAATGTAATACTATCTTTGGTTTTAATAGAACTAAAATACTGTTTCATCACTTTTTTTATTTCTTCCTTAGTTTTTAATTTTTGAGCAAAAGAAAAACTAGAAATCAACAATAAAAACAAAATCACATACCTCATTTTAAATCATATTTTTCTGCAATTATTTCACATGCTTCATCTAACATTTGAAAAACGTTTTCAAAATCTTGCATTGTTCCGTAATAAGGATCGGGAACTTCTGCTCTACCGTGGTTGCCCGCTTCTTCTAAAAGCATAGAAACTTTGCTTTTTTGAGTCTCAGATTCTGCTAAAGACAAAACATCTTGATAGTTTTTGGTATCCATACAAAAGATTTTATCAAATTTATCAAAAAATTTCTTTTCAAAATATTGCGCTCTTTGTTTAGAAATATCTACACCGTGTTCTTTGGCTATAGAAATAGAACGTTTGTCTGGCTGCTCTCCTTCGTGGAAAGAAATAGTACCAGCACTTGCTACCGTATGCTCATTAGATATTTTGGAACGTAGAATTCCTTCTGCTAGTGGACTTCTGCATATATTCCCGAGACAAACCATTAATATTTTCATACAATTGATCAGATTAAGTTGAAGGTTTTATTTGAATAAAATTTTAATAAAAAAGGAATTTTCTAAACATAAATGATTTAAAAAATTCCTTTCAAAAAATTAACAATAGGTTTTATATCTTATTCAAATATTTTTTCTTTAATTTCTTTCAGATATTTTTTTAATTCTTTATCTATTTTCGAAACATCTCTTATTGTTTCGCAAGCGTACATTACCGTAGAATGGTCTTTTCCTCCCATTTCTTCGCCTATTTTTGTAAAAGTAGCATTGGTGTATTCTTTTGCAAAATACATCGCCAATTGTCTTGGTAATGCGATTTCTCTTTTTCTTGTTTTAGATAATAATTGCTCTCTTTTGATCCCAAAATATTCGCAAACCACTTCTTGAATGTAAGGAATATTGATGGTTTTCTTTTGATTAGCTGCAATTTTATTGATGGTTTCTTTTAGTAATTCTAAACTTAAATCAGATTTAGAAATCATAGAATGAGCAATCACAGAATTGATAACTCCTATTAATTCTCTTACGTTAGATTTTACTTCACCAGCTAAAAAAACTACCATATCTTCTTTTAGAACAATACCATCTCTATGTAATTTATCAATAATAATTTTCTTTCTGGTATCATAATCAGGAGATTTCACTTCTGCCGAAAGTCCCCATTTGAATCTAGAAACAATTCTCTCTTGGATATCTTGAATATCAGCTGGTGCTTTATCAGAAGTTAAAATAATTTGTTTACCAGTCTGATGCAAATGATCAAAAATATGGAAAAACATATCCTGAGTAGCCGCCTTACCAGACAAGAACTGAATATCATCAATAATTAAAACATCTACCATTTGATAAAAGTTACCAAAATCTGTTTTGTTTTGAGCTTTAGCCGCAGAAACGAACTGCTGGATAAATTTTTCTGAAGATAAGTAAAGAACTATTTTATCTGGAAAATTAGTTTTAACATCTAGACCTATTGCGTGTGCCAAGTGTGTTTTTCCTACACCTACACCACCGTGGATAAACAATGGGTTAAAAGAAGTAGCTCCTGGTCTTTTGGCAATGGTTTTAGCTACTGTAGAAGCAAATTTATTACTTTCTCCTTCTACGAAATTATCGAAATTAAGATTAGGGTTAAGGTTAGAATCTATATTTACTTTTTTGATTCCTGGAACTACAAAAGGATTGACCACATTGCCAGAGAAAGAAGCTGGTCTTACCTCTTGTACTTTAGGTGCTTGTACAGAGATTCCTTTATAATTTTGAAGGGTAGGTTTTTCTTTTCCTTGCGGTTTGTTTTCCATTACAGAATACCACAATTTTACTCCTTTTCCGATATTTTTTTTAAGAGCAGACGATAATAAGGCAAGGTAATTTTCTTCTATATATTCTTTATAGAAGTCAGAAGGAACCAACAATGTGAGATTGTGGTTAACCAATGAAAGTGGTTCTACTTTGTCGAATAAAAGATCAAAAGAGTGTTCTAATTTCTTAACATCTTCATTCTCTGCTGCGCTGAGATTGTCTCTCATAAATTTGAGACACCTTTCCCAAATCAATCCTAAATTTTGATCCATTTTTTGTCTGCGTAATTTTCTCTGATTATGTAATTTTTATCGGAAAGACAAATATGAAAAATAATTTTTTCTTAAAAAAATTTTTGGGGTATTGCTTTTTAAAAAATATATTTGTATGTATAAAAAAAAAGCAACTATGATACACACAAAACACTCATTAAGAGTACGTTACGGAGAAACAGACGCTATGAAATACGTTTACTATGGCAACTATGCAGAGTATCTAGAAGTAGCCCGAGTAGAACTCTTTAGAAGTATAGGAATTTCATACGATGAAATCGAGAAACTTGGATTTTGGTTGCCTGTTTCTGAGTACAAAATTAAGTATTTAAAACCTGCTTTTTATGACGAAATTTTAGAAATTCATACCTATGTAAAAAAAATTCCTGGAGTGAGAATAGAATTTGAATATGAAATTTATAATCAATCTAAACAAAAAATTTCTGAGGCTACCGTTACCCTATTCTTTTTAGATGCAACCACCAACAAAGTGTCTAAATGTCCCGATTTTTTAATGAATTTAATAGAGAAAAATTGGAAAAATTCTAGCGAAACTTAATGATTATAATGCTTTCAAAAAAATAGGCTGATAAAAATCATTAAAAAAAATTTAAAAATTATTTTTAACCAAAAATTGATGCTAGAAAATTTAATTTGATTATTAATTAAAATAAAATTCAAGAAAAAAATCATAAAGAACTTTTGCAGATTTAAACATTCTACAACTCACTTCCACTTTCCAATTCATAAGGTTCCTTTCCTTTTTCAAAAATCCTGGTCAGTTCTGTTCCTTCTGTAGTGATTTTGTTACCAATTCTACGAATCCAGTTTCCTTCTCTTAAGCCTACAACTTTAACATTATTTTGGGTTAAAAACTCTTTGATTCTAGTTTCTCTGGTTTCTCCGTTGTGCTTAATCTGTGGATTTGGGTCTAAATAATGAGGATTGATATTAAACGGAACCAAACTCATACAATCAAAACTTGGCGGATAGACAATCGGCATATCATTGGTTGTTTTCATATTAATTCCGCCAATGTTACTTCCTGCGGAACTGCCTAAATACGGTTTACCAGATTTTACATTCTCGGCAAGTACTGACATTAAATTTTCTTCGTGAAGGGTTTTCACCAATAGAAAGGTGTTTCCACCTCCCGTGAAATAACCTTTTGCAGAATTAATTGCCGAAATTTTATCCTCAAATTCGTGCAATCCTTTTACTTTGATGTTGATTTGTGCAAAGAAATTTCTAGCAATTTGAGTGTAATCTTCGTGAGAAATTCCGCCAGGTCTGGCAAATGGAACGAAGATAATTTCTTCTATTTCTGAGAATAATTCTGAGATTTCTTGTTTAATATATTCTAAATATTTTCCGCCGAAAACCGTAGATGTAGAAGCTAATAAAACGTTCATTGTTTAGGTGGTTTGATTTAGTTGGATATGGTTTGATTGTTCAAATTTAGGAAAAAAAGTTGTTTTGAGAACAGAATTGCGACCCAGATTAACTCCTTTCAGTCGTTGAACCATTTCATTAGGTTTGCAGTGGAGCTCTTTTCTGTGTGACGAAAGTTTCAATTTTATGAAAAAGTTCAACAGATTGCTTCGTCGTTCATTCTTCACTCCTCGCAATGACAGAAAAAAGTGGGAACGGAAAGCTGGAAATGTGCGCCAAAAAAAACTAAAAACTAATCCCTTAAAACTAATCCCTAATTCTTATCTTTGTAAAAAAATAATTTTAATATGAAATTTTTTATTGATACTGCTAATCTTGACCAAATAAGAGAAGCAAAAGATTTAGGAATTCTAGACGGTGTAACGACCAATCCTAGCCTAATGGCGAAAGAGGGAATTGTAGGAAAAGAGGCAATTATGAACCATTATAAAACAATTTGCGAAATTGTGGATGGTGATATTTCTGCAGAAGTTCTTTCTACTACTTATGATGAAATGATAAAAGAAGGCGAAGAATTGGCAGCAATTCACCCCAATATTGTGGTGAAAATCCCAATGATTAAAGACGGAATTAAGGCTTTGAAATATTTTACAGATAAAGGTATTAAAACCAATTGTACTCTAATTTTCTCTGCTGGACAGGCACTTCTAGCTGCCAAAGCTGGTGCAACTTATGTTTCTCCGTTTTTAGGAAGATTAGATGATGTATCTACTGATGGACTTAATCTAATTGAAGAAATTAGAGTTATTTTTGATAATTATGATTATCAAACTGAGATTTTGGCTGCATCTATCCGCCATTCTATGCATATTATTAACTGTGCAAAAATTGGTGCGGATGTAATTACTTCGCCGCTTCCTCCGATTTTATCTTTACTTAAACATCCTTTAACTGACGCAGGTTTGGCGCAATTCATTGCAGATTCTAAGAAGATGATGTAAGAAAGTTAGAAGATTGAAAAATAAAAAATCCTGAAAATTAAATTTCAGGATTTTTTTTGTACTTATAAATTACTGATTAAACCTAATTATATAAAGGTTATAATCTATATTTGACCTTTTGGCAAGAGATAGGCTTGGTCTTAATTCTCAAAAAAACATCAACTTGCTAGACCTTTCAAATATGAAAAAATATTTTAATTTTCATCAAAAGTCTTTGGAATTTTATTGTCATTCGTTTCTCCACAAAAAGTCCAAGAAATGATGTACCAACGATTATTTTCGAAAATTAATTGAATACTATTTATTCCTCTCCTTGCAACATTACCATCTTTTTGTAATTTCGTTTCATATGTACTCCAAACATGTGCAATATTACCGTAAAGTCTGACTTCTCTATTAACTTCACTTTCATAAAATGACGTTTGAAAAGTCATTTCATCTGTTTCTTTATGAAATTCTTGTAAAGTCATCGTTGCTTGCATTTGTTTTTCATTATCAAAATAAGAATAAACTGCTTTTTGATGGTGTAAATTGGCATCTCTTTCCCATTGTCTTTTCACTCCTTTTTCGCCTGAAACAACCTCATAGCTAGCTTTAATTATTGCGTCAATTGTTTTTACATCATCACTAAATTGCTTGTTTTGTGATACTAATTTTCCTGTTGTCATAAATAAGATGATTGTTGAATAAAATAAAATTTGTTTCATTTTTTTTCACAAAGCAATCTTATTAATTAAACTAAAAAAAATAATTTATTCAGTTATTACTATTTTTTACACATAATGATAATTTAGTTATTTAGAGTAATAACTTGTCAATACAATTTAACAAGCAATCTTTGTAACTTTTTGCAATTGTAATTTTATGCTCATTAATGATTAAATGATTATCTTGTATATGTTCTACATTTTTTAAATTTACAATATTAGAATTATGCACTCTCATAAATTCATCAGGTAATTTATCGATAAGATCCTTTAAAGTTTTATAATATATATATTTTTTATCATTTTTAACAAATATTTCAACATAATTACCCAACCCTTTTATAAACAAAATATCATCAAAATCTAGTTTGATTAATTTTTTATCAGCTTTTATAAAAGTAAAATTATGTTGGTTTTTCATATAATATCTTGTAGATTTTAATGTAATATTTTCTATTTCAAAAGGTCTATTTCTATGAGATTATTATCCTTTTTAATTTGTTCTTTTAGGCGTTCTTCTCTTTCTTTCATAAATTTATCATTTTCTGCACTATTTGCCATATTAAGAACTACTCCATTATCCATACTGATTTGTCTCAATCCTTTTGCAGGGTCTTTTCTGTGCTCTAATAAAAGCTTTTTATATTCTGCTGATTTTAATGGAATTTCTTTGGAGATTTCAAAAGCATAAATTTCTGGTTCTAGAGTTCCAAGATTTTTAACCGCCATCAATTGATACAGATGAGAATGCGTATTGTCTTCTAATTTTATAATAAGACCTGGTAAGCCAGAGAATTTATATGGTCCATCCTGAATAGGAATATCACTGCAAAACCAAGCCGTCCATTTTCTACCTGCAAATTCCGCTGTTGCTTTTTGTGTTTCCCAATTTCCTATTTTTTGTTTATCTGGAAAAATTTTCCAAGTGATTTTTCGGTCTTCCTGTACTCGGAAAGCATCCATCCCAATTCTAGTACGGAAATCTACGTTTCCGTTTGTATAATTTTTGGCAATTGTATATCTTATAACGCCTTTTCTTTGGTCAGTTTTAATATTGATAGAACCATTCGCTTTTAATTGTTTTTCTAGATCTACTTTCATTATAGAATCACTTCTATAAGAGGTATAGCTATAGAATTTGGAACCCTTAGGTGTGGTATCAAGATTCATCAATTCTGTTTTTACGTCATCACGATTGGTGGAGTCTGATACAAATTTGTATTCATACATAAATCTCTGGTTCTGTGCAGATAAAAAAATTACCATACCCAAAAACAAAAGAGCAAAGAACTTCTTATTCATTATTTTGATTTGTTTAGCAAGTCTATTTCTAGTAGATTATTATTTTTTTTATTGGCTTCTTTACGCACTTCTTCTTGGCGCTTTATCATATCTGCCATAGACATATCATTTCCATTTTGGTCTTTGAACTTCATTACCACGCCCTCTCTACCTTGCATCATTTTAAGAGATTTGGCAGGATCTTCTCTGTCTTCCCAAAACAATTTTTTAAATTTTTCTCTGCTGATTTCTATTTCTTCTTTTGCATTCCCGAAACCATCACCTACAATTACTGTTTTGGTTACAGTTCCGTTTCCTGTGGTAGTATTTTGGGCAGCACTTTCTTCTTCTGTTTGTACAAATTTAGAGGTACCTCTAAGTTCCATACTGTGAGAATTAGTCTCGTCTGAAATTTTAACAATCAATCCTGGTAAACCTTTGAATTTATATGGACCATCGTTAAAAGGAAGTTCTTCTGCAAACCAAGCCGTCCATTTTCTGCCTGCAAATTCAGTAGTAGCTTTTTGAGCTTCCCAAGAACCTATTTTTTGTTTTTCTGGCAAAATTTTCCAATCTAACGTTCTATCTTCTAAAACTTTGTAAGAATCTGTGCCAATTCTGGTATTGAAATATGTCTTATTTTTAGCATAATCTTTGGTGACTTTGTATCTTACTTTTCCTTTATCACTTCTTTTGATATTTACATTAAAATTACCTGTCTTCATCTGTTTTTCAATGTCTGCTTTTGTAATGGAATCTTGCACATAGGCTTCTCTGCTGTAATATTTAGATCCATTTTTGGTAATATCTAGAAACATCATTTCAGAAGTGGTGTTATCTTTTTGAGTAGAATCTGATACAAATTTATATTCATAAATAAATCTGTGATTTTGTGCTTGCAAAAACGTAGCAGCAAAAATAAATAGGGCAATAAATTTTTTCATTGGTTTAATTCTTTTGCAATATTATTGTTTTTTTTAATAAAATCCTTGAAGTAATTACTATCTTCAAGGATTTAACGTTAAAAATAGGTGAAAGAGATTTAGCTTTCACGACGTAATATGAATGTATTATTTTTTAGTTTCAATTTTTATTTCGCCATCTTCTGCACCATTATTTTTATTTTTATTTACAGAAATGCTAGAAATATCATTTGGATTTAGTTTCTCTACTTCACCTTTATCAACCAATTTTCCATCGATATAAATCTTGATATTTTTATTATTAAGTGCATCAGAATTAGACCATCTAATTTTGGTAAAATTTTTGGCTGTATCAGTAGGACTTTGTGAGAAAGCACTCGTTCCATAATAAAAAACTTTTCCTTTCACACCAGTAATTTCGGCTTGTTGTTTTGCAATTTCCGCTTGTTTCTTAGCTAATTCAGCTTGCTTTTCTGCTAATTCTTTTCTTTCTTTTGCCAGTTTTTCAAGTTTTTTCTTTTCAGATTTAGAAAGCTTAGCTTTAGCTTCTTCTAGCTTAATATTATCTATACCGTATGTATAGCCATTTTTAGATAAAGGAGGCATTACCATATTAAACTCTCCTTCAGGAAAACTATAACTTTGAATTTTAAGCATTTTATCTTTGAATTCTTTAGAATCTAGTTTTTCTTTCACTCTTTTCAATTTCTCTTTAGCTTCTTTAGAATCTAATAATTCTTCAAATTTTTTCAATTCAACTTTATTAGAATTAAGTAATAATGATAAATCACTTAATTGTTTATCAGAATAAGCTAAATCTTTGGCTGTAAAAAAATCTCCAAGTTCTTTACCGCTAAATTCTAGAATTTTTATATTTTTTACATAGTCATCAGAATTGGCTACTTTGTCTATTTCTCTGCCTAGATTGTCAAGTTCTTTAGCTTTTAGCTCAAATTCATAGCTATCATTGCCTTTTTCTTTGGCAATTTTTTGTAATTCTTCAGATTTTTTACGAGTTTCTTCGCTTAATGTGGCAATTTTTTCGTTTTCTTTTTTTAGTTTTTCTGAAGCATCTTTTATTTTTTCCTGATGAAATTTCACCAAACTATCTACAGGAACTTTCTTTCTAATTGTAGTGTCTTTTTTAAGCGTTTGTACTGCAATAGCAATCGCCTTATTGGTCTCTTTAATTTCTTTGTTTTTTGCATTAACTAGCAGTGCAAATGAAACTAAGAAAAGTATAGGCAATGCTAGAATTCTACGCGCATAACTGAATTTTGTTTTTTGTTGTGTGAGCATTTTTAGTCGTTTTTTAAGATTAGAGGATAAAAACGGACTCGTGGCTGGTAATACATTTCCGGAAAAATTACTTGCCAATAGCATCTGCGCAAATGCCCGAGTATCGCTTTGTTTTACAGCTTTATGATCTGCCAGATATTCATGAATTAGGTTGATTTCTTTTTTAATGAAGTAAAATATCGGGTTGAACCAAAAAACCGATTGAACAATTTGTATAAAAAGTTTATCGATACTATGTTTCTGTTCTATATGTACCATTTCGTGTTTCAGGATTTGTTTTCCTAAATCTGAATTAATGAGAATAGAATTCTTCCAAAATAGATTTTTGAAAAACGAAAATGGTGCATCTTGTAAATTGGTATTATAAAAAGTGATTCCTTCGAGTGTTTCTTTTGGAAATTCTTTTCTCAGTTTGCTTATTCTAAATAAACCAATGGTAATTTTGAGAATTAAAAACAATGAAACGAATGCAAAAATGGCAATTCCTACATTCCAAAAATCAAATGATTTTGTAGGATTTTCCGTAGTATTTTGCTGAAACTGATTGAGCAATAGTAGAATCCTACTATCTGTTTCTATGGTAAAATATTCTAATTTAAGAAGTGGTAAAAGCAAGCTCAAAATTACTGTAGATAAAAGGTAAAATCTGTTGTAATGATGAAATGTTTTGTCTCTCAAAAAAATGAGGTAGTATGCCGACATTACTGCCGAACAGATAATCATTTTTCCAAAATAAAAATATAGAGCCTCCATAATTTTAAAGTTTTTGTTAAATTGACGATTTTGGATTATAGATTGATAAGATTATCATCTTCATACTTCAAACACCCAGCATCTAACCTTCCTACTTTTTTAGTTCTCTTAAAAGCATTTCTAAATCTTCTACACTCATTTCATTTTTTTCAATCAAAAAAGAAACAGCATTTCTATACGAACCTTCAAAGTAGTTTTTAACCAAACTTTTGATAGATTTACCACTGTATGTTTCCTTAGAAATTAGAGGAAAATACTCGTGTTGTCTTCCGTGAACTTTATGCCCTACAAATTCTTTTTCCATCAAAATTTTTAAAATAGTGGATACAGTATTGGTATGAGGTTTCGGCTCTGGAAAAAGCTCCAAAATATCTTTTAGGAAACCTGTTTCTATTTCCCAGAGATATTGCATTACTTGTTCTTCTGCTTTGGTAAGGGTCTTTGCAACCATATTTTTAAATCATTATTGAAATTAGAAAATTAATTACTTCCAACATCAAAGTTAATAAAAAAGAAATCATAACTAATTATTTAGTGATACAAATTTAGTAAAAATTTTATCTTATCACTAAAACTTTAGTTAATGTTTTGTTAAAATTTTATAAATTGTTGATTTTCAATACTAAAATCTAATTTTTTGGAATGCTAGATGCTTTTCTTATGAAAAAATTATCTGCCGTACTATTACCTCTTAACTTATAAAAACCACAATTTCCCCAATTGGCTGGTACATCTTTTATTTCCATATCTTCACCAGTGTCATTAGAAACATAAGAAGCAATCATATTTTGCCAATTCTGAATTCTCTGTTGTGCATAATCTACATAAAAAAGGTCATATTTTTTATCAATTAAATCATTGAGATATTTAATGTATTGTGTTTTATATTCTGGTATTGACAATAATTTTGCAACCAAAGGATTGTCTGCATTTTTCCCCCAATTAAGTGGATCTTGAATTCCTGAGTCTGTCATCAGAAGAGATGTACCTAGCGTATTATCATAATCATAAGGAATAAAATAGAATTTACCCGCAGCATCAAAATAGAAATAATAATTATTAGAGTTGCTCCAATAATCATCCCACATTCCTACCGTAACGTTTACTGCATAGGTTTTTAAAAATAGGTTGACATCCATTTTCTGGACAATATAATTCTTAAAATCTTCACCCGTTTTAGAATTTATTTGGGTAATAAAATCAGACAATTGAGCTTTAGCAACTGCTAGATTAGATTTACTGCCTTTATAATCATAGATTGGCGTATTGGTATATGTGAGCGTTACATCTTCTATTCCCATATTATTGAGTGAAGGATCTTTTAGACTTGCTCCCCAATTTGCTTTCCAAAGATTTCCGGTCGTGGTAAAAAAACTACTTCTATTTGCCAAAAAAGTATCATCTACAGGCTCAATCATTTGATAAACCCCAAAATAGGCTACTTTGGCGTCTCCTGTAATTTTAATGGTTAATCTACAATAACTAGACTGTGGCGCGGTCCAAACTCCGAATTTTTCAAATAAATCATAAGAAAAAACTTCTCTGGCATACATTGCATCATCTTTAAACCATTTAAGAACCAATTTTTCAGACTGATGAAACAATTGGGTTTTATTAAATTTCTTAAAACTCACCGTAAAACTTGCATGATGCCAATCTGGATTAGTAACACTATGCACATCACCAGAATTGCCTTCTGGTCTTCTTCTGCTGGTATTGCCTTTTAGCCTAAAGCCAATATTATCTAAAATTTCTGTAGTGCCGTTTTTAAAAAAAGTAAATTTCCCCGAAACATATTCTTCATTATTAGGATTCTGGTCATAATAATTTAAAAATTTGTTCCATTCTGCAGCATTCATTTCTACCGTAATTTCTGGTAAAGCCGTATGATCATAAATAAACTTTTGAGAATCGGTAAGCCTATACGGAGTTCCGTAAGGTTGCTGAAGTAGTTCTGGTTGAGGTGGTGTAACTTTTTCTTCTGTATGATCTCTACAACCCAAAAGTAAAATTATGGCCGATAAAAAAAATAGTCTTTTCATAATGAGAAATTTCTGCTAAGTTAGGGCTTCCAAATCTAATGAAAAAAGAATTCAAGATGATTTTTAATGGTAGAAAACAGACTTTAATTGTTTCGATTTTAATCAAAATGAACAATTAAAATTAATATTTTTAAAATTTTTAAAACTCATTATCAAACCATTAAACACAAAACCACACAAAGATTTGCAATTACAAAAAATAGTTGTATCTTTGCACCACAATATCGCGAGATGGAGCAGTAGGTAGCTCGTCGGGCTCATAACCCGAAGGTCACAGGTTCGAGTCCTGTTCTCGCTACTGAATAGGAGGGTTTAGAAATAAGCTCTCCTTTTTTATTTCTTAATCTTTGCAAACGCCCTTTATTGTTAAAAATAAACAAAACGGCTTCGTTGTATTTTGGCGTTCGATACTTTTTATTTTCATAAACTAATTTTTCTGCAAATATCGAACGGATGATTTGTCTTTTTACAGTAACATCTGCATTTACATAAAAATCATCAATGCTCATAAGCAATTGCAATCCGAAGCCTACAAATTTATTAATGTCTTTGGATTGGTCTGCTGTTTCTGATAATTGAATTATAATTTCACTCAACTCTTCGTTGTATTTGTTTTTCAATCTTACATAAGAAGGTTTGTCAATATCATTGTTACTCACATAGCTTTCTGTAAGTCTATCTAACCTTTCTTCAATGCTTTTTCTAGTGTCATTCAATCGTCTAATTTGCTTTTCCCTATCAATGTAATGAGTTTTGTATTCGTCTTCCAAAACTGCTTTAAAAAGTTCTATAACGTCTTTATTTGGTTTTAAAATTTGTAAAAGTTCTACCAATTTTGTGTTTACTTCTATTGCTGGTAGGTTTTCATGGCATCCATGATTTCTATGACAATGATAATAGTAAATGCCCCAACCACTTCCGCTTTTGGAGCAACTGCCAGTCAAATTTCTGCCACATTTTGCACATTGTAAAATTCCACCTCTCAATGGTAGGGCTTCGTCATTTTTATTTTTACTTTCGGAATTAATACTGTAAGTTATTTTTCCATTTTTAATCCTTTGGACTTTTAGGAACAAGGCTTCACTTACAATAGGCTCATGTAATCCATTAATAATTTCTTGTGGATAATTTTCATGAGCTGGGACAATTAGTTTTCCAATATATTTTATGTTGGAAAGTAGTTCGCTAAACTGGCTTTTGCTTCTTTTAATACCTAATTTTGAGTATTTTCTTCTTAGCGCTTCAATTGTATGATTTCCTGTGGCGAAATCCTCAAAAATTTTTTTGATGAGAGGTGCTTTTTCAGGACATCTAACCATAAAAGGTTTATTTGGATTTTGAGGGTCTCTTGCGTTGATATAGCCAATAGGGGCGTGATTTGGATTTCTGCCTTCTTTCAATGCTCCGATGATGCCGTTTCTTGTTCTCTCGCTCCGTTTTACATTCTCCACTTTAGCCTGTAAAATATGAATACCAAGGTAAAGATAATAACATGAATCACTAAAATCAACCCATTCTGAAATAGAATTAGGTTCAATGCCTGACAATCGCAATTTGTCAACTTCTGTTAAACCTTCTGGTTCTCTTGAGAACCTGTCCCACTTGTGGAACAAAATATAATCTGCTTTCTCTTTTTTTAGTTGTTTTAGTAAATCTGAATATTTTGGTCTGGCAAAAGTTGTCGATGTATGGTCTTCTTCATAATAATCCAGCACTTGAATTCCATTCCTCTCACAGAAATCATATAAAAACATTTTTTGTTGAGGCAGACTATAACCATTATCTTTTTGATCAGTAGTGCTAACTCTTGCATACAGGTATGCTTTTTTCCCCTCAAGTCTTTTCATTTTCAATTTTCTTTAATTCTTTATTATTGGTAGTTTCTCTTGCCTGAATTGCTATTTTGGCATTTATTTTTAGAAATTTCAGAATAATTTCTATTTCCTCATCTGTATAATTCTTACCATTCTTTGAAAGAATTTTTTTTGCATCCTCAATCGTTACCATCTCTAATTACAATTTTAGTAGAAACTCCATCCAGAAAGATTTCAATCCTTTCCAAGTCCCAGTTATTTATAATTTCGGTCAGTCCAGTATTTTTTAGTAGTTGCTCGGTTTTTGTTATTTCCCGAACATCAAACTCATTTACATACACCTTAATTGAATCGTATTCGCCAGTTTTAAGGAAGAACAGCAACTTTAAGGAATTGGTGCTATCAAATAGATTTTGAAACCCTAAATCTGTCCCAAATTCATTTTTGGGAAATTCCTCTGCAAGAAATTCTGAAAGATTAAAAGTAAGGTGGAGCGGTAGTTTGTTTTCTAAAGACCATTTGTGATAGGTTTCCACAGGAAGCATCCTTGTATGCCCGTCCTCAGTCATTATAAGGACTTGAGGCATATCGAATATATGGAGCAGGATTCCGTATTTGAAGAGGTTAAAATTATCTACTGGAGATAAAAAGAGTTCTTTTCTGGCGTTTTCTAAAGAATTAAGAGAAAGACCAAATTTTCTTGCTTGGGAAACAATCCTTATCCAGATATTTTCCAGCCTGCTGAAACGTTTTATTTTTCCAGTATCTTCATCTTCCACATGCACCAATTTCTTATCAATCCAACTGTTTAGCACTCGTGCGGTAACATCCGAACTGACATTGAATTTTGTCCCTTGAAGGAATTGGTTGAGGTCTTTGCTGTTGGTAAGGTGTATTAGTGCTGTTGGCAGTTCATTGCGATATTCTATAACCGCCTCTCTAAATATTCTGCTTTGCTCTTTTCTTAATTTTTCTAAATCTAATGCCATAGTGGTAATATTTGTGCAAATATACAAATATTACCTTATAGTAAAAAATATTTTGTTTATTTTACTTTAAATAGCAACATTGTGTTTATTTTAATACTTGAAGCGCAAGCAATTCTCCATTAATTACCTGCTAATTTTGCTGAAAATTCTTCTTTTTCATTACTTTATTTAAAAATACTCCTGTATTACTTACTGTTGATACTGCATAAAGTATGGAAAGAATAGGATTAGTACGGTCTCCACAAGCGAAGATATTATTGGGTAAAATAAAAAAACGAAAATCTACTTCCTTTTCCTAATTCACTTTCTACAGTTATTTTTCCACCTTGTGCTTCTATGAATTCCTTGCTGATGCTCAGCCCCAGACCTGTTCCTTCTTTTTTAGAACCAGGAATACGGAAATACTTGTCGAAAATTCTAGATTGATATTCTTGAGGAATTCCTTGTCCAGAATCGGTAACCGAAAATTCTATTTTGCCGTTTGAATTTTTAACCGATATTAAAATTTTTGAATTTTCATAAGAATATCGAATGGCATTGGAAATGAGATTTGACAGAACCCAAATAGTTTTTTCTTTATCTGAATGTACAAAATCAATAGCATCATCAAGTTGGGTTTCTAAAACGATATTTTTTTGATGTGCTGAGTTTTTATTGTTTTCTAAAGCGTTGTTTACTATTTCTTCAATAGAATTTTCTTTTATATTCAGTTTTATTTTTTCGCTTTCCAATTGGGTAATGTCTAAAAGGTCTTTTGTTGTTTTCAGCAATCTTGTGCTGTCTTCTTTTATGCTTTCGAGCAAATGTTTCTGCTCTATGTTTAATGTACCTATTTGTTCATTTTCTAATAATTGAACACTCATTTTTATGGATGAGATTGGTGTTTTAAATTCATGAGAAACGGTGGCAATAAAATTGGTTTTTGCTAAATCTAATTCTTTGTATTGAGTAATGTTTTGAAGCATTATAACATCGCCGATATGCGTTTCTTCTCTTTCACCAGTTGGAACTATTTTGATAGGAATTAACTCTTTTTCAAAATAACTTTCTTTGCCATTATTGAAAATTTTTATCGGAGATTTCTTTTCATCTGTAAAACTGTATAAATCTTGTATCAAATGTCTGAAAAGATCGTTGGTAAGGGCAATATCTTGTGCTCTTTTACCTTTTATATCATCTAATTTTAGTCCCATAATTTGTAGTGCCTTATCATTCATTGAAAGAATGTGTTGTTCCGCATCTAACTCTATTACAGGTTCCTGCATGTTATTGATGAGCGTTTCTGTACGTTTTTTCTCAATCAATAATTTATTGATATTAGACTCTTGGTATTCCTGCAATTTGGTTGCCATTGTATTGAAAGACTTTGCCAAATCTCCAAACTCGTTATGCTCTTCAAAATGAACTCTTTCCGAATAATTTTTATTGGCAATTTGTCTAATACCGCTGGTAAGTTGTTGTATAGGATTGGCAATATTATTTGGTAAATTGATGAGTAAAATAAAGGCAATAAGAAAACAGATAGTGCCAATAATGGTAATCCAAAAAATAGAAGTGTCCGAAGTTTCATCTGCCACTTTGCTTTTTCGCTGAATTGCCTGCATATTGAGCAACATAATATTAAAAATGTCTTTATTTATTGCTTTTAAAATGGTAGCATCTTTTGGTAATTTTTGCAGCTGCTTAAAGTCATCTGCTAATTTATCGGTAAGTTCTTGTTCGCCAATTTCAGTTACGTTATGTTGTTGTGCAATCAAATTTTTCTCAAAAAAATTGATGTTTTTTGATGAGGAAATATCATCATTAATTGCAATAAGCATATTTCGAGAATAGTCTATCGTGTTATAATTGGCTACCAATATATTTTTGGTGTCATTAGAAAGTTTGTTGATGTAGAAAACACTCAAAACGGTAAGTGCTACAATCATTGTGAACAATAGCCCTACACTTGAAAGAAGTTTTGTTTTAATTTTCATAATATCAAAGATAGCATTTAACTTAAAATAATTAAATCTATATTGCTGGTAGAAAGTTTTTTCAATAAATCATTGAAAGTGCTTGTTGCCAGTATGATTTTAAAAATATTGAAATGTGGAGTTCCCATGCAAACGGTGGTTATTTTTCGTTCTTCCGCCTGTTGAACAATACCTTTCACTACATCGAGGCTTTCAATTCTAATGATTTCTGCACCCAATTCTGTTGCCAATTTAAAATTATTGATGAGGTGGCGTTGCTTGTCTAAAGCAATTTTATCAGGGTTTTCCTTCGGAGTTTGTACATACAAAACAAACCATTTGCTGTTGTAATAATTGGCAAGACGAGCCGTTTTTCTGATGATATTTTTCGCCGTTTTTTCGTTGGAACTGATACATGCTAAAAATTTTTCAGCAGTCAATCCGTTTTCTTTTTTAACTTCAGTCTCTACTTTTCTTTCAACTTGCGAAGCCACTTCTTTCAAAGCCAATTCTCGTAATTGCAGAATATGTTCATTTTGAAAGAAATTTTTTAAAGCCGTCTCCACTTTATCAGGAGTATATATTTTGCCTTCTTTCAAACGTGTTACCAGTTCATCAGCAGTTAAATCTATGTTTACCACTTCATCTGCCTGCGCCAAAACACTATCGGGAACGCGTTCTTTCACCTCAACTCCTGTAATTTTTTTAACATCATCATTAAGACTTTCAATATGCTGAATATTTACCGCTGAAATGACACTAATTCCTGCCTCTAAAATTTCCATAACGTCTTGCCAACGTTTTTCGTTTTTGCTACCTTCAACATTCGTATGCGCCAATTCATCTACAATTATCACTTCTGGATGCTGTGCAATAATGGCATCCAAATCCATCTCTTCTAATTCTTTGCCTTTGTAGTAAATCTTTTTTCTAGGAATGGTGGGTAATCCTTCAGAAATACGCTCTGTATCGGCTCTTTTGTGGGTTTCAATATAGCCAATTTTTACATCAATGCCGTTTTTTACCAAAGTATGAGCTTCTTTCAACATTCGGTAAGATTTCCCGACACCTGCGCTCATACCAATGTAAACCTTAAATTTTCCTCGTTTCGATTTTTTGATAAGGTCTAAAAACTCTTGGGCTGATTTTCGGTTTTCTTCCATTTCTAAAGAGATTGGCTAATTTATTGATTTTTTAAAATGAAACGGCAATTGAGGTTGTCATAAAAAAGTTATTGTTTACTACGTTATTATCATGATTCGAAAAAATAGCATCTTTGCTTTGAAGATTTCGGGCTTCAATTCTCCAAACTGCATTTTCCGAAATTTTATAATCGTAATTTACTGAATATCCTAATGTTTTAAAACCATTTTCCTTTTCTGTTGGAATAATCGCACCATTTTTATCGCAGTAATATTCTATTCTTCCAGCAATTGCAGATTTTGCATTGGGCGTTATTCTGCATATCAAAACAGGAGAATACCATGTGTTATATTGGTTGCTTTTATGGAATTTTTGCTCTGTTCCGATATCAAATCCCGTTGTAATTCCTACTTTTTCATTTGGCTGATATATTGCATAAAAATTATGAAAATATCGCATTTGGCATGCTTTATCTGTTTTATCATTTCCAATGAATGAACTGCTGTTTAAAGTTAATTTATCGTTGGGTTTATACGTAATTTGATGCCCAAAAGAAGGCGTATTGTTACCATCCATCATCTGAATTCTTTGCCATCCATTTAGCAAAAGTCCTGCGATATACCATTTTTCGTTTTTTGAAGTATAAGAAATTCTTGCTCCAGTTTCAAAATAAGGCGAATTTTCTGCCAATATACTTCTCGTAAGACTCCAACAATCTTTAGAAACAGCACTTTCAAAACCGATATGAGAAGGCATAACTCCTGCATCTAACCAAAGATTGCTCTCTTTTGAAAGCTTTATTCCTGCATTGGCTTCCAAAATATTTTTTAAAACGCCAGGTTCTGCAGAATAGTTTGAATTCATATAAGTACCAACAGCCAATGCCAGATTTGCTCTCACATTTTCGGTTTGATAACTGCTTTTTACAAAACTCAAATTGATGGCAAATTCATTAGCACGATTGTGAGAATAGATAAAAGAAGGACGAATGTGAGTCACGGGTTTGTTGAAATCTGCTACATAATACGCCTCAATATAGCCACTAAAATTAAGCGTCTTCTTTTCACCACCAGTTTGTGCTTTTGCAAAGTTTATAGATAATGCCGCAACGATATATGTAATTAATTTTATTTTTTTCATGTCTAAATAATTATTTCAATTGGTCTAAAGCCAAGTTGAGTTTCAATACATTTATTTTTTCAGGTCCGAAAAGTCCCAGCAAAGGTTTTTCGGTGTTTGATAGAATGAGTTGCTTTAAATTCGCTTCGGGAATGTTCCTAATTTTTGAAATTCTTTTTATTTGAATATTTGCTGATGCTACAGAAATATCAGGATCTAAACCGCTTCCGCTTGCTGTAACCATTTCACTTGGAATTTCACTTTTTTTAATTTCTGGATTGTGTACCAAAAAATAATCGATTCTTTTTTGAACTTCTTTCAAATAATCGGGATTGCTTGGTGCTTTATTGCTTCCTGCGCTTCCCGAAGCATTGTAATCTACCGCCGAAGGACGAGACCAAAAATATTTGTCATCTGTAAATTTTTGACCAATATTGGCATAATACGTTCTACCATTTTGGGATATAATTTCGCCTTTCCCTTTGTTGGGTGACAACTGTGCAATTCCTAAAACCACGAGTGAATAACCACCAATAAATATAATTGCAAGTATAAAAGTAAGTCGAATTGAGGAAAATATATAAGATTTCATTTTTTTAAATTTAAATTACATAAAGATAGAGACTAACAAATCAATTAATTTGATGCCAATGAAAGGTACAATAACGCCTCCCAAGCCATAAATTAAAAGGTTTCTTCTCAATAAAGCACTTGCGCCAATTGGCTTGTAGGCAACGCCCTTCAAAGCCAACGGAATCAGCATAGGGATAATAATTGCATTGAAAATAACTGCAGAAAGAATTGCACTTTCTGGACTGTGCAAATGCATGATGTTAAGCGCATTCAAAGATGGAATTGCAAGAATAAACAATGCAGGAATTATCGCAAAATATTTGGCTACATCATTCGCAATACTAAACGTAGTAAGCGTTCCTCTGGTCATTAATAATTGTTTGCCAATTTCTACTACTTCAATTAATTTGGTAGGGTCGTTATCCAAATCTACCATATTTCCTGCTTCTTTGGCAGCCTGTGTTCCGCTATTCATGGCTACGCCCACATCTGCTTGAGCCAATGCTGGTGCATCGTTTGTTCCATCGCCCATCATAGCTACCAAACGTCCTTCTTGTTGTTCTTTTTTAATGTAGTTCATTTTATCTTCAGGCTTTGCTTCTGCAATAAAATCATCTACTCCTGCTTTATTGGCGATAAATTTAGCTGTTAAAGGATTGTCTCCTGTTACCATCACAGTTTTAATGCCCATTTTTCGCAAACGTTCAAAACGCTCCTGAATTCCTGTTTTTATAATATCCTGCAATTCAATTACACCCATTACTTTTTCATTTTCAGTTACTACCAAAGGTGTTCCTCCGTTTTTAGAAATTTCAGTAACTCTTTCGGCAACTTCTATAGGAAAGGTGTAACCTACGCTTTCTGTGAGTTTTTTCATTGCATCAGATGCTCCTTTTCTAATTTTTGTATTTTCAAAATCAATTCCTGAACTTCTAGTTTCTGCAGTAAATTTTATATAAGTAGGATTTTGAATATTATAATTCAGCGGATTGATGTTTGCTAATTCGATGATGGATTTCCCTTCGGGCGTTTCATCTGCCATTGAACTTAGCACCACATCTTTTATAAAATGGTTCTTATCTACACCGTTTGCTGGATAAAAATGCGTGGCTTTTCTATTTCCTATAGTAATGGTACCTGTTTTGTCTAGTAGAAGCACGTCAATATCTCCTGCTGTTTCTACTGCTTTACCGCTTTTTGTAATTACGTTGGCACGTAATGCTCTGTCCATTCCCGCAATGCCGATTGCAGAAAGTAAACCGCCAATAGTCGTTGGAATTAGACAAACAAAAAGTGCAATAAATGATGCAATAGTAATAGGAGCATGTGCAAAATCAGCAAAAGATTTAAGAGTAACTGTAACTATAATAAAAACCAATGTAAAGCCTGCTAAAAGTATGGTTAGAGCAATTTCGTTCGGTGTTTTTTGTCGGCTTGCCCCTTCTACCAAAGCAATCATTTTATCGAGGAAACTTTCACCAGGATTGGTGGTAACTTGTACTTTTATTTTGTCTGATAGCACTTTTGTTCCGCCAGTTACCGAACTTTTATCACCACCTGCTTCCCGAATTACGGGAGCAGATTCGCCTGTAATAGCACTTTCATCAATAGTTGCCAAACCTTCGATGATTTCGCCATCAGACGGAATTACATCGCCAGATTCAGAAACAAATACATCTCCTTTTTTTAGTTTTGAAGAAGAAATGGTTTCTCCGTTTTCTAATTTTGCAGGTGTCTCTTCCCTTGTTTTCCTCAAACTATCGGCTTGTGCTTTTCCTCTTGCTTCGGCAATGGCTTCGGCAAAATTGGCAAATAATAACGTAAGAAATAACACCAGAAATATAATGAAGTTATATGCAAAACTACCTTGCGATTTTTCGCCTAATAAAATCCATATACAAACTACGAACATTACAAAAGTTCCTATTTCTACCGTAAACATTACTGGATTTCGGAACATTAATTTTGGATTTAATTTTATAAAAGATTCTTTGAAAGCCTCTTTCATTAAATCTTTTTGAAATAAAGAAGTATTATTAGTTGACATTTCTTTAAAATTTATTTAAGGGTAAAATATTCTGCGATAGGTCCCAATGCTAATGCTGGGAAGAAAGAAAGTGCAGCGACAATCGCTATTACGGCAAAAACCATCAAACCGAAAGTTGCGGTATCGGTTTTTAAAGTACCGTTGCTTTCTGGAATATATTTTTTATTTGCTAAAATTCCTGCAATTGCGATTGGGCCAATTATTGGCAGAAATCTTCCAATAAGCATTACAATTCCGCAAGCGATATTCCAAAACGGAACATTGTCGCCCAAACCTTCAAAACCACTTCCGTTGTTGGCACTAGACGAAGTAAATTCGTACAGCATTTCGCTAAATCCATGGAAATTTGGATTAGCTAACCAACCTGTATTTCCTTGTGGATTAATATTGTAGAGATAACTTGAAATTGCAGTTCCCACTAAAATTAAAAAAGGATGTAACAATGCCACAATCATAGCGATTTTCATTTCTTTGGCTTCAATTTTTTTACCGAGAAATTCGGGAGTTCTACCCACCATCAAACCACTTATAAACACAGCAAGAATGATGAAAATATAGAAATTGAGCATCCCTACGCCACAGCCGCCATAGAAAGCATTTACCATCATGCCAAGCATTTGATTCATTCCGCTTAAAGGCGTGAAACTATCGTGCATACTGTTTACACTACCTGTAGAAATTACAGTGGTTGCAATGCTCCAATAGGCAGAAGCAGGTGCACCAAAACGAATTTCTTTTCCTTCCATGCTTCCTAAATGCTGATTAATACCCATTTTTGAAATAGCAGGGTTTCCACTATTTTCTGCCATTATTGTTGGTACAGTTAATAGTAAAAAACCGAAAGTCATTACTCCAAAAATCATCCACGATAATTTTTTTCTTTTTAGCATAAAACCTATTGTAAAAATCAAAGCTAAAGGAATAAGCATTTGCACCACCATTTCAACAATGTTGGTAAAATAATTAGGATTTTCAAAAGGATGAGCCGAATTGGCACCGAAAAATCCACCACCATTGGTTCCCAAATGTTTTATGGCGACAAAACTTGCGACTGGACCTTGACTTACCTCTACTTTATCACCTTGAAGCGTGGCCATTTTTGCTTTGCCGTCAAAAGTCATTGGCATTCCGTTAAAAATAAAAACACTTGCCACCAAGATAGCAATCGGCAACAAAATTCGGGTGCAACTCCTTACCAAAAAATAGTAGAAATTGCCCAATTCTGTGGTAGTTTTTTCACGCATCGCATTGAATAAAACGGCAACAACGGCAATACCAATTCCTGCACTTAAAAATTGCCAAAGCATTAGTACCATTTGTCCTAAATAAGAAATTCCAGTTTCGCCAGAATAGTGTTGTAAATTAGTATTGGCAATGAAACTAATGGCTGTATTGAACGCCAAATCTCCACTCATTGACGGATTTTTATCAGGATTTAAAGGCAACCAGCCCATATTGGTAAGAATAAGCATGGTAAAAAGAAACCACACTAAATTGATGGAAAGCATTGCCAACAAATGTTGCTTCCAATTCATTTGAGTTTTAGGATTAATACCTCCAGATTGGTAGATGAATTGGTCTAAATGATTCATCACGAAATCGAGCCAAGTTTTTTCTCCTTGAAAAACTTGGCTGATATATTTTCCGAACGGAATGGCAAGTACAACCACCAAACCGAACATAAAGATGATACCGAGTATTTCTGTGTTCATGTTAATTAAATTTAGTTGAATAATAATTTAAGTTTTAAAAAAATAAGCACCAAAAACGCCAAAAAGAAAAGGCAGATAGCCGCTAAAAGCATATATGTCTTTATTTTCTGTGCATTCATTTTTAGAATTTTTCAGGTTTTAAAAGTACGTAGCACATGTACCCAAAAACCACCAAAGCGATGATAAATAATAGTGTCATAATTAAATTTTTTCAAAGAAATTAACAGAACGGAAGAAAAGGTAGAATCCCAAGATTCCGAGTAGGGTTAAAAGAATTGTTGTAATCATAGCGTAAATATTTTGGTTTGCTATACTCAATTCTTTAACCAAAAAATCGAAATCAATTTAAGTGATTGATTTGCAGATAAATAAAATTTTCAACTAATGTTTTGAAATGAAAAACCCTCTCATTTTGAGAGGGTCGTTTTATCGTTTTGATAGGATTTTTTTAAGAAATTCCGTATTCTGAAAGTTTTCGGTAAAGCGTCGCTGTACCAATTCCCAAAAGTTCGGCAGTTTTGGTTTTGTTATTTTGGGTATGCTCTAAAATTTTTAGGATATGTTTTTTTTCAACTTCTGAAAGATTGAAAACTAAATCGCTATTATTAAATGAATTAGATTTTGTGAGGATTTCCATTGGCAAAGTATCTTCCGTAAGCTGGTTTCCTTCCATCAAAATTAGGCTTCTTTCAACTATGTTTTTTAGTTCTCTGATATTTCCATTCCAAGGTTGATTTTGAAGCACTTTAATGAAATTTTCAGAAATATTTTCTATTTTTTTTCCTTGATTATAAGCAAACTTCGTGGCAAATATTTTAATAAGTTCAGGAATGTCTTCTTGCCTTTCCCGCAATGGCGGAATATGGATTTGAAAAGCAGAAATTCGGTAAAACAAATCTTCTCTGAAATTTCCGTTCTGTATCTCTTGTTGAAGATTTCTGTTGGTAGCCGTAATAATTCTTACATCGATTTTGGTAGGCTTAGTATCACCAATTTTTAAAAATTCTCCCGTTTCTAAAACCCGCAAAATTTTTGCCTGCAATTCCAACGCCATTTCACCAATTTCATCTAAAAAAAGAGTGCCTTTATTTGCTTCTTCAAATAGTCCTTTTTGGTCTTTGTTAGCACCTGTAAACGAGCCTGCTTTATGACCGAATAGTTCATTTTCTAATAAATCTTTACTGAAAGCCGAACAATTGATGGCAACAAAATTTTGTTTGCTTCTCAAACTTTCGTGATGTATGGCTTGTGCAAAAAGTTCTTTGCCTGTTCCTGTTTCGCCAGTAAGCAAAACCGTGGTATTGGTTTTGGCGACTTTTTTTGCCAAATTTTTAATATCAGAAATTATTTTAGAATTTCCTACTATAGTATCAAAGGAGTAATTATTGCTAAGCTTTTTCTCAAGTTTAAGTATTTTTTTTGTAAGTGTAACTTTTTCTAATGCTTTGTAAATGAGCGGAATAATCTTATTGTTGTCATCACCTTTGGTAAGGTAATCGAAAGCTCCATTTTTAATGGCGGTTACACTATCTGGAATATTTCCGTAAGCGGTAAGCAAAATAATTTCGGGGATCGGATTTTTTTCTTTGATGCTCTTTACCAAATCTACTCCTGAACCGTCTGGTAATTTCACATCGCTAATCACCACATCAATATCATTTTTATCCAAAATTTTTAAACCCGAAGTACAATCTTTGGCTTGGAAAACTTCAAAATCTTCCATTTCAATGATTCTTGAAAGTAGGTTTCTTAATTTTTCTTCGTCGTCGATGATTAAAATATTATTCAAAATAAATTTTATTTTATGTTGTAAAGTTATTACTTATTTTGAATAATTAAAGTTTAACTTTTATTCAAATTTGTTTATATCCTCTATTGTATTATCTACAAAACCATGCAACTCTGTATTATTTTTATTATTCTCCTCAAGTGGCTGTCATTCCCACAACTCACAATCTTTCACAACTACATCGGTAAGGGTAAGCCCCGCACAAGTTCCTATAATTTGAATTTTCTGTCCTTTGTTCAATTGCGACAAAACCTTGTTGTTTTCATCATCGAAATAGCAGTTTACTCCTTTCAAGAAATCTATCTTTAATGCTACATAAGGATTATCCATCACGTCTTTGCCAATATTTTCAACGGCACCCGTAATCAACAGCCTTTTGCCTTTATATTGCTGGTCTGCGGAAACCTCGTTAGCCTCGTAGGCTCTGTAGAGTTCCGATGCGGTTACCTCCATATCTACTTTTGGAAAAAGTTTGCTTTGTGGGTCAATCTGTTTCAGTTTTGCTAAAAATCCTTCTTTTGTAGCAATATATGGGTAGGTATAATTTCCTTTTTCATTCCAAGAAGAAAGCCCATTGTTTTTAGCCTCGTAAACCGCCTCCAAATTCTCTTTGTCATTTGGGTTCATCAAGGCAAAGAATGGTGTTAAATCATAGTCGTATTTGATTTGTTGAGGGTTTTTGTCTAAATCGTATGAAGTTCCTTTTACTCCAGATGCTCCAAATTTAGATTTATATCTATCAAAAACCTCCAGAATTTCTTTTGGAAGCCCACCGTTAGCGCTGGGAATAGCTAAAGCACAAGCTTTTACAACGAAACTCATTTTGTTCTCTCCGTCAGCAGAAGAAGTTACCTGTTGCTCGACATCGCTGTTAATAGCAAAAGTTGTTCCTGAAATATTGGTAATCCCATTAGTAATAGCATTTAGGACAGATAAATATTCAGAATTAACAACTTTTTGTTTAACTAATTGAATATAGACAGGATTTGACTTTAATTCGGAATGTATTTTTTCTCGCTCTGCTTTTCTCTCAGGAGAAAGGGAAGCAATATTTTTATCAACCTCATCAAGATAATTTTGGTAAGGGTTTTGGCTGGAAACATCTTCTATAGAATTTTCATTTACCGTTAAATTTGAAGAAGGAAACTTTGCCTTATTAGAAGTTACCCCAACCAAAGCCAATAAAACGGCATAGGTTACATACCTTACGCCTTTGCTGTTCCACTGATTAAACTTTTCTTTGATTTTTTCTGAAACTGGAGGAAGAATAATTGCTCCTAAAATTACAGAAATTAATCCCGTTAAAACTTCCTTTTGGGCGAACATGCCTAAAGAGGCGATGATAAACAATGCACCGATAATAAATTTTACGATTCTCATAAGACTGATATTTTTATTTACTTCCAGTCCCTGAGAAGTTGGTTAATTGTATTTTTTTTAGATGAAAAAGCGCAGAGGACTAAACTCAATTTGCAAGAAGAGGCTCTGGTAAGCCTTGTAACACAAACAAGAATAGCCTCTACGCAGACGTAGAGGCATCAACTGTTTATCCTGTGTTACTTTGAATTTACCAGATTCCTTCTTACAGAATAAAAGCGACGCTTTTATATTTTTTCGTTAAAATTTTCTAATGGCTAAATTACAAATTATCATTTTGATTTCCCAAAACATTATGTAATTATTTCTTATTTAAAATTTTTGCACCTGCGAAAAACTCTTTATTAATGAGCGTTTTGCCACTTTACCTACATCGTTTCATGTCTAATTCTTGACAGTTTTTAAGGCTATGGAGAAACTCTATTTCTTTTTCAATACATTTCCTTATCATTGAAAATTTGAGAAGTTTTTAAGCCTCTATTTGATTTTGCAGAAATCTATCATACAATACTAAAACTTGGGATGAGTTAAACTCAAAACCTCTGCTGGTCTTAAATCCACTGCTATTTAGCTCATTTGCAATCTTGCTGTATGTTTTACCTGCATTGCGTAGTGAAACGATGAGAGCCGTAGCCTTGCGGTTATTCTCATTACTTAATGCCTTCAATCTCATCGCCTCACTTCCCATTTTTTGGGCTTCTGGAGTTAAGTTTTTTGGATTGCCTAATTTTACGCCTTTGGATTTCAGTTCTTGAAGTGCTGAAATTGTCCTTTTGCTAATAAGTTCCCTCTCTTCTTGTGCCAACACCGCCATTATCCCAATAGTGAGGGAGTTTGCCTCTGGCATATCGCAACATTTGAAATCTACATTACTATCCTTCAATAAAAAGATAAACCCAGCATTTCTGCTGAGTCTATCAAGTTTAGCGATGAGCAAAGTTGCACCTTCACTTTTGCTTTTTTCTATGGCTTTCAATAACTGAGGTCGGTTGTTATTTTTACCACTCTCAACCTCTTCAAATTCACAAATGAGAATGTCATCATTTTTCAAGAAATTTTTTACCATTGTTTTTTGGGCTTCGAGTCCCAATCCACTTTCTCCCTGTTGTTTGGTGGAAACTCTGTAATAGGCTATGTATTTTTGCATTTATTCTTTGGTTATTTAATTTATAATGTTTCTTGAACGCTCGTTTAAGGTTTGTAACGGATTTAATGCTGGTGTGAAATCTTCTAATTGTTGTTAATAATTTCCCACAAATCCTTATCAGACTTACTTTCTAAATCATTAAGATTTTTTTGATAAGCAATATTTCCATTAGGAGAAGCAGATAAACTCCAGCCCCTATGTCTTGCTTTGTGGCTTAAGAAAAATATCGTAGCTTTTGCATTGCCATTTGAAATTAACTGAAATAAGGTTGCCTCTGCAAAGTCTAAAGAGTCTTCTACGATGTTTTGATAGTCATCTTTAAACTGCAAATCTGATTTGAGCCAATTGTAGAAAGTCTGCCTGTTTACCCTTGCCATTCTGCAAGCAGGGGCAATCAAGCCTAAAGTTTTCCCTAGTGCCTTCAGTAGCTTCGCTTTCTTCTGCTGGGTTGAAATACTGTCTTTATTTATCTCACGCACGTACATATAGTGTCTAATTTGTCTTATTTTCTGGAATTAAATTATAGTTTTCCTGTTTATCAAATCCACATCTTCATTCAGCAGGTCGCTTGGCATTGACCAATAAGAGAAGCCTTTATAACTCCACACCCTGTAAATTACATCTTCAAAATCTACTAACTCTCCAAAGTATCGTATATGGGAGACTAACTGTAAAAAGGTGAGATTATCTCCGAATTTTTCACGAATTGAATAAAAATGAGGATTATTCTCCATAGTAGCAGCAAACATCCATTCCATACCTTCCAGAGTTTCCCCCACGAGTTTGTCGGATAAATTGAAATGCCCACGAAGTTTGTAGATGTCCTCACTCCAATATTTTTGCTGGGTGATTATGTCAATTTCTTCCTCTGCTTCTACGGAGACACCTTTAGCCCTTAAAAAGTCCGAAAAGATGTGGCGGTAGCAAAACTCATTTCCTATTCCATATCCCAACAAAACAGCCTTTGTGGTGTTTTCCTCTTTGCAGAACACCCTGATGTCATTCAATAATTTTTCTACTCCCTTTCTCTGCAACTTTTTCCTGTAAAGAAGATTACATGCTAAAAAGTCTCCTGCTCTCTGGTTGCTGTACATTCTGAAAATGCTAAATCCTACCAGTTTCTTAACTTTCTCCGAGTTCTTGTAACTTCCGTAAACTTTCCCGACAATGCTTATCAAGGTAAAGCCTTCATAGGATTGGGTATTTATACTCTCAAAACTTGCAGTAACAATAGATATCCCCTGTGTTTTCACTACTTAAATATAAGAAATTTTTCGTAGATACACAAATTTATATTATTGATTTACCGTTAGTTATGCGTTTTATGTGATTCCAACTAATCAAATTACCAACTTTTCTATAAACTTCCCATCTCCATAGTTTAAGAGTTTCTAAACCTTCCTTTACTTTCTAATGCTTTCTACTTTTCTCTATTGTCTTACTTCTTTTAAAAGTTTACTGTACAGAGATTACAGGATGAACTCTGGAGTAGTTATCTTCTCTCCCTTTATAATACCCCATTATTACTGTACACTTTTTTTCCTAATCAACTCCCCACCATTTTCGCTTCAAATGGACATTTATTTTGATGAGGTCTGAACCTTTAACTAAAACTCCTTTGGCAGATATAAAATAATGTCCTTTATCTAATTTTTTAACATTATACTTAATAAATTCCATAGGAATCTTTTTGCCTTTGAAATCTTCTGCGTAGAAATAGTTTTTCTTGACAATAATAAAACCAAACTTTAACGCTTCTTTTTTTAAGTTCTCGGCAGTGGTAACCGAAACACCTAAACACTTTGCAAAGTATCTTACAGAAAAGTCATAATAATTTTTTGGAAGAGCGTAAGTACTCTTTCTGGGAATTCCATTAATAACCCCCGACACTTTATTTTTCTTGTCAAAAAATTTTTTTGAATTTCTGTAAAATCCAATCAGAGCAACCGCACAAAGCCCTCTAAAGTCTTTGAAGTTTGGTCTATCAAATTTTAAAGCTGTATGAAATCTCGTTTTGTATTTTCGTTTAAGTTGTCCATAACTCACAACCCTTAAAGATTGAGTCTTAGAATTGAAGGAAAGCCACCTGTTCTTTAACATCCAATCTAAGCAGGTTTTTAGGGTCTTCTCACTAATCCCAATTTCTTTTGCCCATATTTTGTAACTATTGGCTTTCACTGACAAATGTCCGCTGGATATACACTTTAAAAATGTGTATATCTTAAGGTGGTTTAATTTTCGTCTGACTATTGCATACTGTATTAAACCAATCGGAATCGTAGTGTAAGCCCCCTTCATCATAACCCTGCAAAGTTTTGATTGTTTACTGGTAAAGGGTATAAGCCTGCTTCTTCTAAGACTGGTTTTAATTCATAAAGTTTTCTAAATCCAAGAATAATTTCGTTCGATAATAGTTTGCTTCGGGCTACAAAATCCAAAAGAGAATCAAAAATTTTGATTCTCTTTTTTTATTCCTTATCTTTGATGTATGGCAAAAATCCTAAAAATATACCCTAATAATCCTCAAGAAAATTACATTAATGAGGTCATTAAAACTTTAGAAAATGGAGGATTAATTATCTATCCATCAGATACGGTATATGCTTTGGGATGCGACATCAACAATATAAAAGCTATGGAAAAACTGGCAAAACTAAAGCATACCACGCTAGAAAAAGCCCAATTCTCCATTATTTGTAACAATCTGAGCCATCTTTCAGAGTTTACCAGACCTATAGAAACTTCTACTTTCAGGCTTTTAAAAAGTAAAATTCCTGGTCCGTTTACCTTTATCTTAGAAGCCAACAAAAGTCTTCCTTTGGCATATAAAGGCAAAAAAACAGTAGGAATCCGTGTTCCAGACCATCCTATTCCTCAATTAATTGTAGAAAAATTAGGGCATCCTATCGCTTCTACTTCCATCAAAGATGATGACGAGGTGATAGAATACTCTACAGACCCAGAACTTATCGCCGAGAAATATGACCATCTGGTAGATATTGTGATAGATTCTGGCTACGGAGATAATGAGGCATCTACCATCGTAGATTTAACCAGTGGAGAACCCGAAATTTTACGTGAAGGAAAGGGAGAATTATAATTTTTTGGGCGCCAATTTGACTCCTAAAGTTGCCACTTCGTTAGGTTTCCTCATTCCGTTCTCTCTTTTTTGTTTCATTGTATTTCGCAAAAAGAGTTCCACTCAACTCGGGGCGCAAGTTCCGTCTATCAAAGAAATAGGCTGCAAAAATCAAAATTTGTGTTATTTTTGAACTTTCAATTTCAAATTTCCTTATTCTAATGAAAATCATTACTTCACCTGCTAAATTAATGAACGTAGAAAATTCCACCGAATTTCTAAAATCTACCACTCCTAAATTTATAGAAGAAGCCTCTTTTATACAGTCTTACCTCAAAGAAAAATCTCCTCAATATTTGTCAGAATTAATGGAAATTTCGCCCAAACTAGCAGACGAAAACTGGCAACGCAACCAAGTTTGGAAACCAAAACCAACCGCTAAACAATCTTGCCCTGCTCTTTTTGCATTTACTGGCGAGGTTTACAGAGGGCTTGATGCTAAAACTCTTGATAAAAAAGCGGTAGATTATTTACAAAAAAACCACAGAATTCTGTCTGGTCTTTACGGATTGCTAAAACCATCAGACAAAGTAATGCTTTATCGTTTAGAAATGGGTAGAAATTTCGAATTTTCAACGTATAAAAATCTCTATCAATTTTGGTCTGATAAAGTAACCGAACAGCTCAATTCAGAACTCAAAAAAAATGAAATATTGCTCAATTTGGCAAGCAATGAATACGGAAAAGTAGTAAACAGAAAAAAAATCAACAATCCCATCATTGATTTTGAATTTTATCAAACTCAACCAGATGGAAAGCTAAAAACCATTGTAGTTTACACCAAACACGCCAGAGGTTTAGTTGCCAGATTTTGTGCAGAAACCAATGCCAAAACATTGAATGATGTAAAAGCTTTCAACTACGAAAATTACTTGATTAATGAAGAAAAATCGACTAAAAATAAATTGGTTTTTGTAAGATAAAATTTTTAAAATGAAGAAAACTTACTTGTTGTTAAATTTACTTTTAACGTTATCTTTTTGCTATTCTCAAAAAAAAGAGATTGATTCAATACCTTTTTCTTTAGAAAAACAATTGCTTACTTTTAATGGAAAACTAAATGGAAAAGATGTAGAATTTGCTTTTGATACAGGAGCTGCTGTTTCTTTATCCAATTCTATTAATAATAAAATTGCCAATGTAGAGATTCTAGATTCAGGAAGAACCATAAATGATTCTAGCAGGAAAAAAATAAAATTAAACAACACAAAAATAGAATCTATTTCTGTAGGAAAATTCGAAGTAAAAAATATAAAAGGAGTCACTTTTGATATGCCTTTTTTATATTGCAACAATTTATTACTTTTAGGTCAAGATTTTATTAAAAAATTTAATTGGAAGATTGATTTCAACAAAAAACTAATTTACATTTCTAAAGCTCCATTCAAAACTGATGACACATATAAAAAATGGGATGTTTATTATAATAGCAATAGACCTTTAATTGATTTTTCAATCAATAACAAAACTTTCAAAAATTGTTTATTAGATACTGGTTTTGCGGGAATTATGGAGATTAATTCCAAAGAAATAGAAATTGTGAATAAAATTTTTGATGAGAAAAAATCACAAAACCAAGTAAATGAATTTATCTCTACCAATATGGGAGCAAGCGGACTGGGAAAGCCAGAACCTTTTAATACTTTTTTCTTAGACGAAATAAAATTAGACCAAATTACTATCAATCAATTACCTATAACCATCAACAAAACTACAGATACCAAAATTGGAATTAACTTTTTTAATCAATTTTCAGATGTTTTAATAATGAATTTTAATGAAAACTCTTTTTATCTAAAACCGAGTAACAAAAAAATTCTACCAAAAACACGAATGGATGCTAAAGCAATTTTTATCGATGGGCATTTAACTGTGATTTCTAAAAATATGAATGATAATTCTACAGCTAAAAATCTAATAATTGGAGAAAAAATAAAGTCTATTAATGGCAAAAAAGCTTCAGAATTTTCAGATTGTGAGATGATGAAATGGGCATATTTCAGTACAGAAAACTATATTGCAGAAAAAGAAAATGGCGAAAAAGTTGAAATTAAAAGCAGCAGCAATTTAAAATGACCATTTTAGAATTCAAAAGATATTTTAAAAGTGAACTTTCAGAGCTTTACACAGAAGCCGAAAGCGCCAAGCTCTACTCTATTTTCTTGTATGAAAAAACTGGTTTTGATAGGTTTCAGCAACGCAGATTTGCACACCAAGAACTTTTGATAAGTGATGAAGAAGAACTCAAAGAAATTGCTTTAAAATTAAAAAATGGTAAACCTTACCAACAAATTTTGGGTTATACAGAATTCTACGGTGAAAAATTTTTCGTAGATGAAAATGTCTTGATTCCAAGACCTGAAACGGAAGAATTAGTGGAATTAGCCAAAATAGAAATTCAAAACTTAAAATTCAAAATTCAAAATTTTAAAATTTTAGACATTGGAACTGGTTCTGGTATTATTCCGATTACCTTGAGGAGATTTTTTCCAAATTCGGAAGTTTCTGCGATGGATATTTCTGAAAAAGCCCTTGAAATTGCCAAAAAAAATGCAGATTTTCATAAAAAAGAAATCAATTTCATCAAAAAAGATTATCTGAACACAGAACTTACCGAAAATTACGACATCATCATTTCTAATCCGCCTTACATTGGTATTGATGAAAATCCTGAAATTGAAGATTCTGTGAAAGGTTTTGAACCTAATATTGCTCTGTTTTCGCCTACTTCTGATGCTTTAATTTTTTATCGAAAAATTGCCAAAGATGCAGAACAATTCCTTAACGAAAACGGAATGATTTTCTTAGAAATCAATCAAAAACTAGGAAAGGAAACTTTAGAATTATTTCAAAATTTTTCAGAATCCCAATTAATCAAAGATTTATCAGGAAACGACAGATTTATTTTTGCAAAGAAATCATCAAATTTTTAATAACTTTTAATAGGTTTTACTTATTTTTATAGCATAATCTCATAAATATAGTATTATGCTGAAATTAAAACCCCTTATTTTTTATGCTTTTTTATTGATTGTTAATTTTATTTCTGCTCAAAAAAAAACTCTTGATCATAGCGTTTATGATGCTTGGCAATCTGTAGGAAGCAGATTAATTTCTAACGATGGAAAATGGCTTGGTTATTATGTAGATGCGCAAGAAGGAGACGGAAACCTTTATTTATATTCTACCGTTAATAAAACTCAACAAAAATTCCCGAGAGCTAGCAAATTATTCTTAACCAGCGATTCTAAATTTGCATTTTTTACGGTAAAACCTTTCTACAAAGACATAAAAGCCGTAAAAGACAAAAAACTAAAAAAGGACAAACTCACCAAAGATTCTCTTTATATCATCAATCTTTTTAACAACAAAATAGAAAAAATTGCCAATGTAAAATCTTACAAAGCGCCTTTTAAAGGTGGTTCTTACCTTGCTTATCTTCTCGAAAATTTAAAAGACAGATCTACAGATTCAGCAAAAGATGACGACAAAGATGATGCAAAAGAAGATGACGACAAAAATGCTAAACCGTCTGAATTGGTGGTTATTAATCTGGCAACAGGACAGAAACAGAGTTTTCAAAATGTGGTAAAATATCAGTTCAGCGAAAACGGAAAACAATTGGCTTTCGTAACACAAAAACCAGAAGAAAAGAAAGACCCTAAAGACAAAGACAAGGAAAAAGATAAACCAAAAGATAAATCTAAACCAAAAAAATATGCGCTTCAAACCGTGAATTTGGTAAATTTAGAAAACTTTGCTGCCAATAAATTATTAGAAGAAGAAGGTGATTTTGCACAATTAACTTTTGACAAATCAGGAACTCAATTTGCATTAACAGGTACCACTTCTGCCGAAAATGACTTGGTGAAAGATTATAATTTATATTATTTCTCTAAGAATAAGAAAACTGTCATCAATCAAAATTCTCAAAAAATACCGAAAGACTGGGTAATCTCTGAAAATCAAGCGCCTAATTTCAGTAAAAACGGCAAACAATTGTACTTCGGGGTTGCACCAAAACCTATTGCCAAAGACACTGCTCTTATTGCAAACGATCATGCTATTTTAGACGTTTGGAGCTTTAAAGATGATTATCTAAAAACCATTCAGCTTAAAAATCTGAATAAGGATTTAAAAAAATCTTACGATGCCGTTCTTCAAACCGAAAAACCTGAAATGCTTACTACACTTTCTCATCCTAAAATGGATTCTATTGCTATTATTAATGAGGGAAATGCTCCATTTTCTCTCGGAATTTCTAATAATGATTCCAGAGCAGAATCACAATGGACAGGTGCAGAAAAGAAAAACTATTATATCGTAAACAATTTAACGGGAGAAGCTACAGAATTTCTAAAAAACCTGAACGGAAGAATCTATCCTTCGCCTTTGGGAAAATTTATGGTTTATTTTAACCGAGAAAATGGCAATTGGTACTCTTATGATATTGATAAAAAATCTACCACTCAACTTAATAAAGGATTAGCAGTAAAATTCACAGACGAAGAATTTGATATGCCAGATTATCCCAATTCTTATGGTTTGGAAGGATTTACAGACAAAGATTTTTCGGTAATTATTAAAGATAGATATGACCTTTGGGAATTTTTTTTAGACGGAAAAACAGCACCTAAAAACATCACCAATGGTTTCGGAAGAAAAAATAAAATTTCTTTTGACACGTATCAACTCGATAAAGACATTAGAAGTTTCAACAGAAATGCAGAAATGTATCTTTTTGCTTTCAATGAAGAGAATAAGCAATCAGGAATTTTTAAAACTAAAATTTTATCCGCTAAAAATCCAGAATTTTTGCAAATGGGAGATTTCTATGGCTATAAAAATTTAATGAAAGCCAAAAATGCAGAAGTCTATTCTTACACTAAAGAAACGTATCAGCAAGCACCAAATGTTTACATTTCTAATCACTTTAAAACAGAAAATAAAATTTCAGAAATCAATCCTCAACAAAGCCAATACAACTGGGGAACTACAGAACTTATCTCTTGGGCGACGCCAAAAGGTTACCATTCTAAAGGAATTTTGTACAAACCAGAAGATTTTGACCCGAATAAAAAATATCCTATGATTGTTTATTTCTACGAAAAACTTTCTGACGGATTAAACCGCTATATCGCGCCAGCTCCTACTCCATCTCGATTAAATATTCCGTATTTTGTGAGCAATGGTTATTTGGTTTTTGCACCAGATATTTCTTATGAAGACGGACATCCCGGTCAATCTGCCGTAGAATTCATTAATTCTGGTGTAGAATATTTAAAGAAAAATTCTTGGGTAAATGGCAAAAAAATAGGAATTCAAGGGCAAAGTTGGGGTGGTTATCAAGTTTCTTATCTCATCACTCAAAATGATATGTATGCTGCAGCTTGGGCAGGTGCGCCAGTAGTCAATATGACCTCAGCGTACGGTGGAATAAGATGGTCAAGTGGTATGAACCGTCAGTTTCAGTACGAAAAAAGTCAGAGCAGAATAGGGAAAACACTCTGGGAAGCTCCAGAATTGTATTTAGAAAATTCTCCGCTTTTTCATTTAGATAAAGTAACCACACCTGTTGTAATTATGAGCAATGACAAAGATGGCGCTGTTCCTTGGTATCAAGGGATTGAAATGTTTACCGCACTGCGAAGATTAGACAAAAAAGTGTGGTTATTAAACTACAATAATGATGACCATAACCTGACCAAAAGACAAAATAAAAAAGATATTCAAATTCGTGAACAACAGTTTTTTGATTATTATCTGAAAGATGCCAAAGCACCAGTTTGGATGACGAGAGGAATTCCATCTACACTAAAAGGCAAAGATTGGGGATTTGAATTGACGGATGAGAAGCCGTAGAAAATACAGAAAGTCGGAATTAGTTTCCGACTTTTTTATTTTTAAAATTGACAGATAAAATTTATCCAATTCTTTTTTTCACAAAAACCTGATATGCCATATACAATAAAGGCAAAGACATCACTCCTAGAAAGTAAATATTACTAAAAGCAACTTCAGGTTCTGTAGCTACCGCATAAACCAAACCAAAAGCAGCACCGCCCAAATGCGCAGCATGACCAATATTATCGTGAGGTTTAGGATTAAGCATCATATAAACTGAATAAGAAAAATATAATGCTCCAAAAATATAGCCTTTAATAGGAATTGGAATAAATAAAATTCCTATTCCAATCATAGGATAAACTGCAATTGCTGCAAATAGAATTCCAGAAACACCTCCACTTGCTCCAATAGCGGAATACCAACCTTGCTTTTGATATAGGTATAATGAAAAAAGATTACCTAGTATAATAGAACCTAAATAAATTAGAATAAAACCTACTATATCAAAAGCTTCTAAAACAATTGGACCAAAGAAATACAAGGTTAACATATTGAAGAATAAATGTCCCCAATCTGCGTGTAAAAAACCAGCAGAAAGCAATCTGATATATTCTTTTTTGTATTTGATGGCACTTACATTAAATTTATATTGTTCAAAAACAGAAACGTTTTGGAAGCCTGCTAAACTTATAATGACGGTAATGGCAATAACTGCTATTAAAACTGGATGCATATTTATTAATTGTTAGATGTTAGATGTTAGATGATGGAAATTTAATTTTTTTCAAACATAAAATCATAAATCCGACATCGGAAATTGTAAATCATTTTATTCTTCGCTAGAAAATAGGTCTCCTATTTGTCCTTCTTCTGGTATTTCGTCGCCAATTTCAGAAGTTTCTTCAATTTCTGGTTCTTCCTCTTCTTCTATTGGTTCTGGAACGGTAATGTTGATTGCTTTTACCTTATCTTTAGCGAACTGATTGCCCATTGCTTTAATCCCTTTCACCGTAATAAATTCATCAATAGTAATCAATTCTGGTTCTCTTTCTTTACCACTTTTATCTTTTGCAAAGATAATTTCGGCGGTACAATTGTCAGAAGTTCCTACAAATTCTATAAAAGATTTAGAATGTTCGCTTGGCATAAAAGTCTGCACATTGGTGGTATTTTCTAGTAAGAAACGTTTGATAAAATAAATACCTTTTTCTCCATCAAAATAGATACAAGAAACTGCTTGTTCTGGATTCCATTTTTCTAAAATCAAATATTCGTCATCAAATCTATTGCTAAGGTCAAAAGAAACCAACTTGGCTTCGCCGTTTTGATTGATGGTGAGAATTTTATCATCTCCTTTGAAACTTCCGAGTAGTGTGCCTCTTCCATCAGCATTAAGACGGCGAACGGTATCATCAAACCAAATTTTTCTAGGTGCCAAAGTAGAAACGCCTTCTTCTTTTAAATCTACTTTTTTCACCGCATATTTGGTTACCAAATTCCCTCTAGAATCACGTCCTTTAATCGCTAATTCTGAGAAATCAATATCGATTTTGCTTTTCCTTACTCTAGAATTCGGTTTTAATAGAACGGTTACCGTTTCTGCTTCACCATTAGGATTGGCAGAAAAATACAGCATTTCTGAACCTTTTTTATCAGAAGCTAATTTGTAATCTGCATTTCTGGTTACGCCCGTTACAGAGAAACGTTTCATATAGTATGGCCCGTCTTTTCCTTCTCTGTAGATCATATTGTAAACCGTACGTTTGTCTCCTTTTTTGAAAATTCCTACGTGTTCTATATTTTTACCAATGAAGGTCTTGGCTTCTACTTTTACCACCTTCATAGTACCATCTTTTTGGAAGGTAATGATGTCATCAATATCCGAACAATCAAATACATACTCATCTTTTTTGAGAGAAGTCCCTATGAAACCTTCAGCTCTATTAACGTAGAATTTTTCATTGGCCAAAACTACTTTGGTAGCGTCTATGGTATCAAAAATTCTTAGTTCAGTTTTACGTTCTTTGTCTTTACCGTATTTTTTCTGAATATTGGTAAAATAATCAATAGCATAAGCAATTAAATTGGCCAAATGATGTTTCACTTGTTCCATTTTACCTTCTAGAGCCAAGATATTTTCTTCGGCTTTATCTCTATCATACCTAGAAATACGCATAAACGGAAGTTCTGTAAGACGAATGATATCATCTACTGTAACCTCTCTCATTAATTTTTTAGTGAAAGGTTTCAATGCTTTATTTATCGCTTCGTAAACAGCTTCTTTAGAATCTTTGCCTTTAATTTCTTGATAAATTTCATTTTCAATGAAAATTCTTTCTAAAGATGCAAAATGCCATTTTTCTTGCAATTCATTGAGTTCAATCTCTAATTCTTTTTTGAGCAAAGAAACCGTATGATCTGTGTTTCTTCTTAAAATTTCAGAAACGGTAAGAAATTCTGGTTTATCTCCTACGATTACACATGCATTAGGCGAAATAGAAACTTCACAATCTGTGAAAGCATAGAGTGCATCTATGGTTTTGTCTGGAGACACATCATTATTCAGCAGAATATTGATTTCTACTTTGTCTGAAGTATTGTCTTCAATTTTTTTAATTTTAATTTTTCCTTTTTCATTGGCTTTGATGATGCTGTCTATCAATTCGCCAGTGTTTTTAGAAAAAGGAAGTTCGGTAATGCAAAGGGTATGTTTATCTTTTTGGATAATTCTGGCTCTGGCACGCACTTTACCACCACGTTGACCATCATTATAATTGGTAACATCTAGCATTCCTGCGGTTTGAAAATCTGGATAAATTTCAAACTTTTTACCTTTCAGATACTTAACAGAAGCGTCTATTAATTCATTAAAATTATGTGGAAGAATTTTAGTAGAAAGCCCCACCCCAATTCCTTCTACACCTTGTGCTAAAAGCAAAGGAAATTTTACAGGAAGGTCTATTGGTTCGTTATTTCTACCATCATAAGACTTAGCCCAATCTGTAGTTTTGGGATTAAAAACAACTTCTAGCGCAAAGGGAGTAAGTCTGGCTTCTATATAACGGGCAGCCGCAGCTGAATCTCCAGTGTAGATGTTTCCCCAGTTTCCTTGGGTATCTATTAAGAGTTCTTTTTGCCCTATTTGCACCATAGCATCAGTAATAGAAGCATCACCATGAGGATGGTATTTCATGGTATTTCCTACTACATTGGCAACTTTATTATACCTACCATCTTCCAGTTCACGCATAGAATGCATAATTCTACGTTGTACTGGCTTGAAACCATCAAAAATAGACGGAATAGCTCTATCTAAAATTACATAAGAAGCATAATCTAAAAACCAGTCTTTGTATAGACCAGAAACTTTTCTTAGGGATTCTTCCTTGTGCGTGTTTTCTTCCATTATTGTCCTTGCGTTTTACCTTCTCTTTTGGCTTCTCTATTGGCTTTTACTATTTTGCTTAAAGACACTTTCAAGTCTTTTATTTCCTTAATGGTAAGATATGATATGTCATATTTCAAAATAATAGCAGCATGATCTTTTTTACTTCTAATTTTTATAAATAATTTTTTGAACAAAATTGCATTTACTACTTCGTAGGAAATTAATTTGTATTTAGGAAATTCATCTTTGGCTTCTTTTGTTAGAAATGGAATAATATTTCTATTTTTAAAATTAACAGCTTCTCCGTCACTATCATACTCAAAAATTTGCCTTCCTCTAAGAATAAATAATAACAGTAAACAAAACGGGATAATTAAAAATAATACTTCTTCTCCACCGAACATTGCCAATCTGGTTTTTTCTAAAATAAATGCAAATACCCCTAATACAATTATCACATTAATCAATGTTAATGCAAAATTGTAATATGGTGCTTTGGTTCTATTACTTAATCTCATTTGTGTTGTGTTTTTGGTTAGATATTAGTTTTTCTATTTTTTTACCGACTTGATTCTTCCTTTTTATCAAAATTGGCTTCCTCAACCACCAAATTCTCTAAAATAAACAATTGTCTATCAGGTGTATTTTTACCCATATAAAACTCTAATAGATTCTCTATGGTTTGATCTTTACCTAATACTACTGGTTCTAATCTGATATCTTTGCCAATAAAGTGCTTAAATTCGTCTGGTGAAATCTCACCTAACCCCTTAAATCTCGTAATTTCAGGATTTTTACCAAGCTCATCAAGTGCTTTCACCCTTTCTGCATCACTGTAGCAATAGCGTGTTTCTTTTTTATTCCTCACCCTGAAAAGTGGAGTTTGAAGAATATAAAGATGTCCGTTTTTAATTAAATCTGGGAAAAACTGCAAGAAAAAAGTAATCATCAAAAGCCTGATGTGCATACCATCCACATCAGCATCAGTTGCAATAATTACTTGATTATAACGCAAATCTTCCATAGAATCTTCAATATTCAGCGCCGCTTGCAAAAGGTTAAACTCCTCATTTTCATACACTACTCTTTTGGTAAGACCATAGCAATTGAGCGGTTTACCTCTTAGCGAAAAAACAGCTTGCGTTTCTACATCTCTAGATTTGGTAATAGAACCAGATGCAGAATCTCCTTCGGTAATAAAAATTTGCGTTTCGGCTTTTCTTATGGCTTTTTGGTCGTTATAATGCTGTCTGCAATCTCTTAATTTTTTATTATGAAGAGACACTTTTTTGGCTCTTTCTCTTGCTAATTTTTGAATGCCAGAAAGTTCTTTTCTCTCTCTCTCAGAAATAATTATTTTCCTTTGGATAGCTTCTGCTACTTCTGGGTTTTTGTGTAAGAAATCATCTAATTTTTTCTTTAAAAAATCTATAATAAAAGTTCTTACCGTAGGTCCGTTAGGTCCAATATCATTAGAACCTAATTTTGTTTTGGTCTGAGACTCAAAAACAGGTTCTTCTACATTGATGGAAATAGCAGCAATTATTGATTTTCTAACATCTGCCGCTTCAAAATTTTTATTGAAAAATTCTCTAATCGTCTTCACATACGCTTCACGAAATGCATTAAGGTGAGTACCACCTTGCGTAGTATTTTGTCCGTTTACGAAAGAAAAATAGGTTTCGGTTTGTGATTTGTCAGAATGCGTAATGGCAACTTCTATGTCTTCATCTTTGATGTGAACAATCGGATAAAGTATTTCACTTTCTAGTTCCTCATTTAATAAATCTTTTAATCCGTTTTCAGAAATATATGTTTCTCCGTTAAAAATAATTTTCAATCCAGGATTAAGATAGGCGTAATTTCTAAGCATACGCTCTATGTATTCTTTCCTAAATTTAAAATTCAAGAAAATACTGTGATCTGGCACGAAAGAAATTTCGGTACCATTTCTGTCCGAAGTATCATTTTCAGGATAATTTTCTACGATATTCCCTTTAGAAAACTCAGCTACTTTCATTTTACCATCACGAAAAGAGCGAACTCTGAAATAATCTGAAAGTGCATTTACTGCTTTGGTACCTACACCGTTTAGACCTACAGATTTTTTGAAGGCTTTAGAATCATATTTACCTCCGGTATTCATTTTAGAAACCGCATCTACCACTTTTCCGAGAGGAATTCCGCGTCCGAAATCTCTGATGGTCACTTTACCATCATCTACTTTTATTTCGATTCTTTTGCCAGATTTCATACGAAATTCATCAATAGAATTATCGATGATTTCTTTTAATAAAATATAAATACCGTCATCTGCCGAAGAACCATCGCCTAATTTCCCGATGTACATTCCAGGACGAAGACGTATATGTTCTTGCCAATCTAGCGTTCGTATATTTTCTTCGGAGTAGTTTACCTGTAAATTATCACTCATATTCCTCACTTTTGGTTTAAATGATTAAAAAAACCAATAACTCACAAATTTAACGAAACTAAAGTTATTTTAAAAATTTTGTGGATAAATAATAGCGGATTACATCCAAGAAAAAGTCATTTTTAATTTTTCTTGCAATTTTTTCTTATAATCCGAAGGATAAGTAGCATTTCCCAAGAAAACTTCTGTTAATCTTTCTGCTGCCAGAGAGCCAAATTTCTTCACAAAAAGATTTCTAACTGTGGTATTTTCATAGAAAAATTTAGCCAATTTAATTCCTATTTTAAGTTCTGGTATTAATTTTTCGTTTACTTTTTCTAGATATATTTCTTTGGTTTTTTCTACATCAGAATCTCCTTCTGCTATAGCTTCAGCTATAATTCTTCCACTTAGTAGAGCATTAGAAATACCTTCCGCTACAATAGGGTCTGCAAAACCTGCGGCATCACCAATCACGAAACAATTGCCTTTTACCAATTCTGCTCTAGGTGTAACAGGAATTACAAAACCGTGTGCAGATTCTGAAATAATAGTAGTAATTCCTAAATCTTTCATATAAGATTCGCAATAGTCTTTTAATTTTACTTTTGCTTTGGTTTTAAGGACTCCAACTCCTACAGAAAGATGATTATTTTTCGGAAAACACCATCCATAACCAAAAGGTGCTGCATCAATATCAAAACGAACAGATTCTGAGAGTCTTTCAAAATCATTTTCGGGAACTTCTATTTCGTATTCTATCGCTGGAATAAGCAATCTATCGTCTTTTAAACCAGCTAATTTAGAAACTGGACTTAGTGCTCCATCTGCAATTACTATAAATTTCGCTTCGATTTCATCCTCTGAATTCGCAAATTTTAAGACTCCGTTTTCTATGGATTTCACTTCGGAATTTTGTAAAAGTTCTGCACCAGATTCCTGAGCTTTTTTCACCAAAAGATAATCAAAACTATCTCTCATCACCATACTAATTACTGGAACATCTCTTTTGGGAGTAAAATGCACATCTTTGTCTTTCACAAAAATATCAACTTGATCGAATTCTCCTTCTAGAATTTCATCAATGTTAAAATCGAGCATTTTTCTACCTCTGTAAACCAAACCTCCACCACAAATTTTATATCTTGGCAAAGTTTCTTTATCAATAATTACTGTAGAAATTCCTTTTTTGGCTAAGTTATACGCCGCAAACGCACCAGAAGGTCCAGTCCCGATGATTGCTACTTCATAGTTTTTTCTCACAAAACAGTTTTTAACAAAAATAGAAAAAGTTTTTAAGATTTTAGAAATAAAAAATCGAGGAAAAAATTTCCCTCGATTAGTTTTAATATATCTACGTTTTAAAATCTGTCTCCATCTAGCAGATTCCCTAGTCCGCCCAAAATACTTCCTTCTTCTTTTCTACCAGCAGGGCTAGCATATTGTAAAATTCTACTGGCTAATCTGCTAATTGGCAAAGTCTGAATCCATACTTTTCCTGGCCCTCTAAGTTGAGCAAAAAACAAACCTTCGCCCCCAAAAATGGTGTTTTTAATTCCGCCAACAAACTGAATATCATAAGAAACAGTATTGGTAAAAGCTACGATACAACCTGTATCTACTTTCAAAATTTCACTAGGCTGAAGTTCTTTTTCTACCACATAACCACCACTGTGCACGAAAGCCATTCCGTCTCCTTCTAATTTTTGCATAATAAAACCTTCACCTCCGAAAAGTCCAGTTCCTAATTTTCTTTGAAATTCTATACCTACAGAAACACCTTTTGCAGCACAAAGAAAACTATCTTTTTGGCAAATTACTCTTCCTCCTAATTTTGATAAATCTAGAGGAATAATTTTACCAGAATAAGGTGCAGCAAAAGTAATATGTCTCTTTTGACCAGAAGTATTGGTATAAACAGTCATAAAAAGATTTTCTCCGGTCAATAATCTTTTACCTGCCGAAAATAATTTCCCCATCAATCCGCCAGTTTCTGTACCATCTCCAAAAAGAGTTTGCATTTGTACACCATCTGTCATCATCATAAAACTTCCAGGTTCTGATATTACGGCTTCCTGCGGATCTAGTTCTATTTCTACACATTGTAGTTCTTCTCCGTGAATTTTGTAGTCTATTTCGTGATTTTGCATTGTTTTAAATTTTTAGAATTAGTTTATTAATATTGATAATCGTTACAAAAAAAATCGAGCAAAATAGCTTGCTCGATTGAATATCTATCTAAACAGTAGTTTGTGAAATGATTGTAAAAATCCATTTTCCTTTTTTATATTCTGCTGAATAATCAGTAGTGGAACTACTTCCAAATGTAGAAATATAAAATTTATTAGCGACTTTTTTATCTCTTTTAATTTTAGAAAAACGGCCATTTACAATATCCGTTACTTTTAAATAATCTGTTTTTTTTGAATTATCTGGTAAAATTAAAATTCTAAATTTTGAATTTATTTTTTGAAAATATTCACAATTACTTTCATAAGGAATAAAAAAATAATGCATTCGTTTTAGATTATTTTCATCAAAGACGAAGTGTTTTGGTAAAAGTTCTTCATAAAGAGAAGTAAATTTACTTTTTCCAGATTTAAAGAGAGGATTCATATCATCAAAATCATTGATTTTATCACCATCAGAATCTGCATTTTTAGAGTCTAATCCGAACGAATTTTCAAAAATATCATTATAGCCGTCATTATCTGTATCTTTCTCTAAATCTGCAAGTTTTATTTTAAACAACTTGCCATCTTCTATTGCAGAATAATCATCATAGCCTGGTAAGCCTGCAACTTTCACAATCTTAACTAAACTTCCTTCAAACTGCAAAAAACCATGATTAATAATTGGTAATTCTTGCACTTCATTAATGTAATAATGGCTAAAACTTAATCCTAGAAAATATGCTTTTGGTTGATTATTATATATTTTCAAAAGCCAAAATCCTAAATTATTTCTTCCTAAGGCATAATCTACTCCATTTTCATTTTGACGAATGATATATCCAAACTGACCAAAGAATTTATCATTAAAATCTTTGTACTTTGCTTGATAATCTTCATATTTTTTTTTAGACTTTTCTTCATCATAAACATAAGTATGACCTTCAATGCTATCTTTTTTGAAACTTCTAAATTTTTTTAAATTATTAATTTCTAAATACTCTGGCTTCTCATCGAGAATTTGATTTACAGAAAAAGGAGACTCTTCAATATAAGGCTCAAAAATTTTATTATCTTCATTTTGGAAACAATCTTCTTCAATTGAATTTTTACAAGCTATAAATGTTAGAAATAAAAAAAGTATATATTTTTTCATGGTTCAATATTTTTTGTAAATCTATCAAATATTATGCAAAAAAATCGAGCTGTTTTGCTCGATTTATATTTTTTATATTATGGTTATCATCATAAAACTTCCAGGTTCTGATATTACGGCTTCCTGTGGATCTAGTTCTATTTCTACATATTGTAGTTCTTCCCCATGAATTTTGTAGTATATTTCGTGATTTTGCATCGTTTTAAATTTTTAGAATTAGTTTATTAATATTGATAATCGTTACAGAATATTTTGATTTTATTAAAATGAAACTTATCAGTTTTTTATCTACAAAAAGTTATCGTTTGTCTATTAAATTTGAATTTTGAGACTAATATCTTTAATTTTGCAAAAAAATAATAGTATGTATATTTATGTATTGGTAGCATTGCTTTTGATTATTGTTGCCATTTTTATGATTAACTCATCTCGATTTGATCAATTCCGAGATAATAACAAAAGAACTTTTGAATTTTTTATTTCTTTGATTTCTACATTTATTGGCTTCTTTATTGCGGTAAGTTTAAACACCGTTTTAGGTGAAATTAGCCAAAAGAAAAATTTAGTAAAAATACTTTCTGCTACCAATCTTGCTATAGAAAACAGCGAGATGAAAACCAAAGGAATGTATATTTTACCTGCTAAGAAAGGAACAGATATTAGCGAAATCATTACTTATGCACCTGTAGAATTACCAAAATTGTATTCTGGATTAGAAACTAATGCATTAATTAACGATTATTTTTCCTCAAATGCATTTCAGGCATACATTTTGTGTAGTGATAATATGGAAACTTTTGTGAAAAATGCAAATGCTACCAATCAACCTTCTGAAAGGAAATTAATTATTATGGAAAAATATCTGAAATATCTAGGACTTGCTAAACAAGTAAACACCCTAGAAATACAAAGATTAAATGATGAAATTTCAGAAAAAGAAGAAGAAATAGAATTAAAAAAATTAACTCAACAAATTATTAACGACAAATAAAAAACCTGATGAAAAAAATTGTTCTATCATTATCATTATTAGGATTGGTAATGTTCAGCCAAAGTTGTAACAAAAACGAAAGTTCAACTGCAAAAATTGACTTCACAAAATCTTATGAAGACGCGGCTTCTGCTCTTGCAAGCGCACAAAAAAGCTATAACGAAGCAGTTGCTACAAAAGATCCAGTAAAAATAGATGCTGCCAAGAAAGCATTAGAAGATGCTCAGGCTAAATATTTATCTGCAAAAGACACTTATGTTTCGGAAGGTGGAAAAGTAAAAGCAGAATACGAAAACCTGGTAAATACATCTAAAGAAAGCATAGAAAAAACAAAACAAGCTGCTACTGAAACCGCAGAAAATAAAGCAACAACTGCTGTAACTGAAACGGCTAACAAAATAAATAGTACGATTGAAAAAACGGATGCTAAAGTAACTGAAGTGAAAAACAAAGTAGCAGCAGAAAAAGCTAAAGTAACCGAAACAGCTAAAAAAACTCAAGAAGAAGTTCAGAAAACAAAAGATAACATCAATAAAACGAAACAAGATTTAAAAAACATCTTAAATCAATAACAAAAAAAATCGCTTCCAAAAATTTGGAAGCGATTTTCATTTATATCTTAGAAAAATTCTACACATTAAAACGGAAATGCATCACATCTCCATCTTTTACAATGTATTCTTTTCCTTCTACACGCATTTTCCCAGCTTCTTTTACTTTGGCTTCAGAACCGAAATTTACGAAATCGTCATAACCAATTACTTCTGCTCTAATGAAGCCTTTTTCAAAATCGGTATGAATTACACCTGCAGCTTGAGGAGCAGTCCATCCTTTGCCAATTGTCCAAGCTCTTACTTCTTTTACACCCGCTGTAAAATACGTTTGAAGATGTAATAAATCATAAGCTTTTCTAATCAATCTATTTACGCCTGGTTCTTCTAATCCCAATTCTTCTAAGAACATTTGTCTTTCTTCGAAAGTTTCCAGTTCATTGATGTCTGCTTCAATTTGAGCCGCTAAAACTACAACTTCTGCATTTTCTTTAGCTGCCATTTCTTCAATTTTAGCAATCCATTCATTTCCGTTTTTGATAGAATTTTCATCTACATTACAAACGTAAAGCACAGGCTTCTTAGTTAATAAATGAACCTCATCAATAATAGATTGTGTAAAATCATCCGTCGGGAATTCTCTTACATTTTTACCATCTTCTACAAATTTTTGTAAATTCTGAAGCGTTTCGTAAGTTAAAATATCTTCTTTTTTACCAGATTTAATAAATTTTTTGGCTTTATCTACAGCTTTACCAAGCGTTTCTAAATCTTTTAATTGAAGTTCAATATCAATAATTTCTTTATCTCTTAAAGGATCTACAGAACCTTCTACGTGAACGATATTACCATTTTCGAAACATCTTAAAACGTGAATTATTGCCTCACATTCTCTGATATTTGCCAAAAACTGATTTCCCAAACCTTCGCCTTTAGAAGCGCCTTTTACCAAACCTGCGATATCTACAATTTCTACCACTGCTGGTAAAACACGTTCTGGAACTACTAATTTTTCGAGTTCAAAAAGTCTGGTATCAGGAACAGAAACCGTTCCTAAATTAGGCTCAATCGTACAAAACGGATAGTTTGCAGATTGTGCTTTTGCGTTGCTTAAACAGTTAAATAAGGTTGATTTACCTACGTTTGGTAAACCTACAATTCCACATTTCATATATAAGGTACAAAGTTTAAGGTTCAAAGTTTTTCTGAACCAATAATTTAAAGGTTTGCAAATGTACGGAAATTTGTTGAGGAATAGGAATTTATCTTGAATATAGACATCAAAAAAACACGTTTTGCAACGTGTTTTAGATTTTATAAAATTCTTCTGTTTAAATCTCTTGCTCCGTGGTGTACTAACAAAATATGAATTTCTTCTACTGAAACAATTCTATAAATGATTCTATAATCCCCTTCAAAGATTTCTCTAATTTTCTCATCATCAGATTCTGGAACCTTTTTTCCAAGGACATTTCCTAGTTTTAAAATTTCTGTTTTGGTTTGAATTTTTTCTACCTGATGTTTAGCATATCTTTTTGAATCTAAAGAAATATAATCATAGATGTCTTTTAAATCATCTTTAGCAGATTTCAGCCATTTTACTCGAACCATTTTTTCATTTCCTCTTTAAGTTCTTCTTCTTCTATGGTTTCATTATTTTCAGATTCTTGCTTTCGAGTTTCTATTTTCTCTAGCATAATTAATCTTTCAATAACTTCATCCATAGAAATGGTATCAGGAAATTGTTCAATCTGTTGTTTCAGCTTTTCCTTTGTAATAGTCATTACTTATTTTTTAGCTAAATTAATAAAAATAATTACACAGAAATGAGAACTTACTCAAAAATCACCGTCTTATTTTCATCGATAAAAACTTTGTCATTAAAAACCAATTTCAAAGCTTCTGCTAATACTTTTTTCTCTACTTCTTTACCGAGTTTTGCTAAATCTTTAGCATTTTGAGCGTGATTAACTTTGATGATGTCTTGATAAATAATTGGTCCTTCATCTAAATCATCAGTTACGAAATGTGAAGTAGCACCAATCATTTTAACGCCTCTTTCGTGGGCTTGTTTGTATGGATTTGCTCCGATAAATGCTGGCAAAAATGAGTGATGAATATTGATAATTTTATGTTTGAATTTTTTCACAAATTCTGGCGTAAGAATCCTCATAAACTTCGCTAAAACGATATAATCAAAATCGTAGTTTTCTAGAATTTCGGCAATTTTCTGTTGGTGTTCTTCTCTAGAAATATTTTCGGCAGGAATATAATGGAAAGGAACATTGAATTTTTGGGTCAAATCTTTCAGCGTTTCATAATTACCAATTACTAATAAAACATTGAAATTCATTTCGTTAAACTCATTTCTAATCAATAAATCTGAAAGGCAATGATGTTCTTTGGTAACTAAAATCACTACATTTTTTACTTTTTTAAGAGACAATTCTATTTTGGCATCTTGTGGTAAAAGATTCTGTAGTGTGTTTTTCAGTTCTTCTACTTTGCAATCGCCAGAAAATTCTGTTCTCATAAAGAAAAGATTCTTTTCGGCATCTACAAATTCATCATTTCTTTCTACATTAAAACCTTCCTCGAAAAGTATATTTGAGATTTTGTAAATCAAGCCTTTTTCGTCTGAACAAGTGATTCTTAAGATGTGTTTTTGCATTTAATTGTTTATAAAAAAGTGTATGTGTTTATTTTTCAGCAAAGTAAATATTATTATGGTGAAAAGAAATTCTACTTAGTATTCCAAATGTAATAAAAAAAGTTGTTTTAAAAGAAAAATTGAGCGGTTTTTCTTTATTTAAATGTTAAAATTTAATATATTTGATAGCCTATTTTTTAATTAAACTCATGAAAAAAAATTTATCTTTTTTTGTAGTGCTTTTCAGCACTTTTATTTTTGCTCAAACTCAGGATCTCTATTCATTAGCAAAAGGAGATTACTTAGGTTTCAATGCGCTTTTTGATGATAATGATAATCTTTACGGTTATGTTGCCCTCTACGGCTATGGAAAATCTGGTGATAAAACCAAAAAATTTGAGTATGTAATTTTGGATAAAAACCTAAATCCTGTTGCTAACAAAGAATTTGAAGGGGATATAACTGCTAAAGATTATTTTGGGTATATCGATTTTAGAAAAAAACTTATTTTGTTTCCTACAACAGATCATTATGCAGTAAAAGGCAAAGAGTTTTTTTATCCTCGTTCTATGGAAATAGATTTGGCAAAAAATACCATCAACAATAAAATCTATTACGACTATAAAGATGGTAAATTTATAGAAGAAACAGAGCCAAAAACTTCTAGAGATGTCAGAAAAGAAGACAAAGCAGAAAAAAAGGAAAAAGGCTTCAATTATATTTCTTTTGTGTATGATATAAAAGAAGGTGGCTATTTGGTTTTTGAATATGACGATTATGGTAGATATACAGACAACAATAACTTATCTCGTTTTGATGAAAACAAAAATCTACTTTGGAACTATAAATACAATACCAACGGAGACAAAAAAAACAGCGAATTTTTAAAAATTATTGAAAAAGACGAAAAATACATTTATGCTATTTTAAAAAAATCAGTAAAAAGTGATTCTACATATAATCTCCTCATTTTAGATATAAAAACAGGAAAAGAAGTGTCTAATAAGAGAATTCCAGATTTTTCTAATCTTACATTAGATAACATTACACACTTATATTCTAACAATAAATCTATTGATAATGACAAAACATTTGAAGATAAAATAGTAATGGTAGGCTATAACTTTCCATTTGATAGTTACAGAGGTTTTGCAAGAATGGTGATAGACAAAAAAGATTTCTCTATTAATTCCGGATTTATTAATTACAAACCGGATTTTTCTAAATTCCTCCCGAAAATTTCTGATGACGGTGGTGTAGAAAAAGGATATTACCTAATTACCCGAGATTTATTTTTCTTAAAAGATGGTAGCGTAGGAATTTTAATGGAAAAATACAAACCGGAAGGACAATATAATGCCCCGAAAACTACAGATTTAATTTATGCTTTTACCGATAAAGATTTTAATTTAAAAGATGTAAAAGTTTTTGAAAAAGAAAAAACAAAGTGGGAAACCAATTCAGATTATCTTTTTTCTCAATATTTAAATGACGGAAAAGACGTAGTTTTCTTCTACAGAGATTTACAAAAAGACGAAAAAACCAAAGAGAAAAACTGGAATTTATTCATCAATACTTTAATTAATGGGCAATTCAAACAAGAAAAAGTACAAATTTCTGAAAAAGACAACTATACAGTAATCCCGTATATTGCAAAAGAAGGATTTATTCTTTTAAGAGAATTTAATGAGAAGGAAAAATTCAATAAAATTAGATTAGAAAGATTGAATTACTAAAACACAAAAAAGGAGCTTCTAAGAAGTTCCTTTTTTACTATAAAAATCTGCAATATTCTTAATATCATCTATACTCAAATTCCACATAAAATTGAGAAATTGCTGGTAACTTTTACTTTGATTTTTGGGTTCTACTCTATCCAAATACCTATTAAGATTATAATTCTTCCGTGCATCATATATTTTGTCAAAAAGTCTTCCGAGCCACATTTTATAATACTCTTCGTCTTCTTTATCTTGTAAAAACTGCATCGAAACATAGATACCTAGACCATAGTCTTCGGAATGGAATAAATTGGGAAGAATTTCCATTCTGGCGATTTTCTGTAAATTTTGGAAATTCTCATCTGGTTTTAGAGCATCTTCAGAAACATTAAGCTCAGTAAATTTTTTTTGAAGAGTTTGGATTCTCCTCGAAATTTCCGGGTGAGAGGCTAAAGAATCTTTATCTAATTTTTCTTTATAGAAATCATAATTATACAGAGAAAAATCTTCTGTTTTCATCCATTTTTCTTTAAAAGGATGATTAGGAATATCAAAAAGCGATTTATAAGTTTCTATTTTAATTTCTCTTGGCGATATAGAATCAAAATTTTTGAGATTATTAAGAGCATTAAGAAATTCTATTTTCTTGAAGCCAGAATTTTTAAAAAGAACAAATCCTAACGAGTCTGCTTTTACTTCTTGTTGCCTTTTTTCTACTCCTTTTTTGTAAATTCTATTTTTAAAAATATCAAAAGCCGTTCCCGATTTATTTACGGTAACAGATTTCAAATTTTCAACTGTAGTTTTGTCTGTGGCATTTTCTTCAATCTGCTCTACCAGTAGTTTTAAAGAATGTTCTAATATATTATGTGCAATTTCGTGGCAAATAACACTTGCAACTTGGTCTTTGTTATCTAGCCAGTTAAAGAGCCCCATATTGATGATAAAAGTTCCGTCTGGCAGGCAAAATGCATTGGGCATATTATCTTTAGCAATAAGAACTTTTAAATTCTGAGGTATTTGCGAATTATTCTTTTTGAGTTCTGTAATTATGTCATCTACATTTTTATCAAATTCAGATTTGAAAGTATAATCCTTATTTTTAACATCTTTTTCAAATTCGGTAAAAAACTCATTGTAGTATTTTTCTAGTTTATTACCTACTTTGCCTTGGTATTTATTTTTTAATCCCTTAATAAGAATATTATTTTTATCTTTTGCTGTTTTTAAAAAATCTTTTCTAAGAGAATAATCTGCCGTGTCTAGAGGCTTATAAGTTTGTGCAAAACTATTAAAAAACGAAAGAAAGAGGATAAATATAGCTATGTTTTTATGGTTCATATTATGATTGATTTCTACATAACACAAAGTTAATTATTTCCAGTAAAATAAAGCTGATAAATCTCTACAAAAAAGGCGATTTCAAATGAAACCGCCTTATAATATTTTTATTTTGCATTTCTTTCGGCACGTTTTCTATCTTCTTCAGAAAGGATTTTTTTACGCATTCTGATGAAGTTTGGTGTCACTTCTATACATTCGTCTGCCTGAATATATTCCATACATTCTTCTAGTGAAAATAAAATTTTAGGAGCAATATTTCCGTCTTTATCTTTACCAGCAGCACGCATATTGTTTAATTGCTTGGCTTCTACAATGTTTACCACCAAATCACCTGGTTTGTTTTGTTCGCCAATAATCATCCCAGCATAGATTTCTTCGCCCGGATCTACAAAAAACTTACCTCTATCTTGTAATTTTGCGATAGAATATTCTGTACAAGGACCTTGAGTTTTAGAAATTAAAACGCCATTATTTCTACCAGGAATAGCTCCTTTAAAAGGTTTATAATCTGTAAAACGGTGCGCCATAATAGCTTCACCAGCAGTTGCAGTAAGCATTTGAGAACGCAAACCAATTAAACCTCTTGAAGGAATCTCAAATTCTAAATGTTGCATTTCTCCTTTGGTTTCCATAATATGAAGGTCACCTTTTCTTTGGGTAGCCAAATCGATTACTCTAGATGCGAATTCGTCTGGAACATCTACTACCAAACTTTCGTAAGGTTCGTGGTTTTCTCCGTCAACTTCGTGAAGAATAACTTGTGGCTGGCCAATTGTCATTTCGTAACCTTCTCTTCTCATCGTTTCAATAAGAACAGAAAGGTGAAGAATACCTCTACCAAAAACTAGGAACGTATTTGCATCTTCGGTTTGCTCAACTCTTAATGCCAAATTTTTCTCTAATTCTTTTTCTAATCTTTCTTTCAGGTGATTAGAAGTTACATATTTTCCGTCTTTACCGAAGAAAGGAGAATTGTTGATAGAGAACGTCATATTTAATGTAGGCTCGTCAATAGAAAGTCTAGTTAATGGTTCTGGATTTTCTAAATCTACGAAAGTATCTCCAATTTGGAAAGCATCAAAACCTACAACTGCACAAATATCACCTGCGATTACCTCGGTTACTTTCTTCTTACCTAATCCTTCGAAAACGTATAATTCTTTTACTTTTCCTTTTAGGATATTTCCGTTTTCCTGTGCCAAACCAATCCATTGAGATTCTTTAATAGAACCTCTGGTTACTTTACCTACTGCAATTCTTCCTAAAAACGAAGAATAATCTAGTGAAGTAACTTGCATTTGAAGGTTTCCTTCTTCTACTTTTGGAGCAGGTACGTATTGTAAAATACCGTCTAGAATTGGTAAAATATTATCAGTTTGCTCTAAAGAGGTATTAAACCAACCTTGTTTAGAAGAACCGTAAAATGTAGGGAAATCTAATTGTTCTTCGGTAGCATCTAGTGCAAAAAACAAGTCAAAAACTTTGTCGTGAACTTCATCTGGACGGCAGTTTTCTTTATCAACTTTATTGATAACTACAATTGGTTTAAGACCTAATTCTAAAGCTTTATGCAAAACGAATCTTGTTTGTGGCATTGGTCCTTCAAAAGCATCTACCAATAACAAAACACCATCTGCCATTTTAAGCACACGTTCTACTTCGCCACCAAAATCGGCGTGACCAGGAGTATCTATTACGTTGATTTTAGCATCTTTATACGTAACAGAGATATTTTTAGAAAGAATGGTAATTCCTCTTTCTCTTTCTAAATCATTGTTATCCATAATCAAATCTCCAGATTCTTGATTGTCTCTGAAAACATGAGTAGCGTGGATAATTTTATCAACCAAAGTGGTTTTACCGTGGTCAACGTGAGCAATAATTGCGATGTTTCTAATATTTTGCATATTCATTTTTTGAAGGTGCAAAAGTACGGAAAAAAGTTGGAAGTTGGAAACCTATGACCAGAAGATTAATATTAAGTTAAAATACTGATTATGAATTTGTTTTGAAAACCACCACAAGAAGGCCAATCTATTCCATTTAAAAAAAATACTGCTTTAATTATTATAAATTATAAAAATAAAAGCAAACTGAATAGCAACAACTATAAAAAATTTCGCTAAAAATGATTTTTTAGAAATTTTATGTCGAAATAAGATCATTCCTAAAAGAGCACCCAAAGTACCAAAAAGAAAGGTAGAAAGTAGTAAAACCCACTCTGGAATCCTCCATCTTTTCATTATTGCTTGAGACTTATCAATCATAAAAAGCACAAATGTGACGATGGTCCCGATGAGGTAAAAGAATATCATTTTTTACAAGTTTTATTAATCTCTATTTTTAAGTAAAATCCAACCATTTAGCACTCTACCGTCAGTGACCTTTATAATGTACCAATAGGTTCCTTCTGGTAAAATCCTGTTATTGCTTTTACCATCCCATTCAAAAATTCCATTAATTTTTTGCTCAAAAACGATGTTTCCAAAACGATCAAAAATCTGAACCGTTGAGTCTGGATAAATTTCTATTCCGAGAATTTTCCAAGTATCATTTTTTCCATCTGCATTAGGTGTTATTGCATTTGGAGGAGAAAAAATTGAAAAATCTTTATTCCCAACATCACAATCTGCTTCATTTTTTATATAAACAGTATATATTCCATCTTTTAAATTCTCAAAAACGTTAGATGTTTGCCAATTTATATTATCAATAGAATATTTGTAATTACCTTCTTCAGCTAAAATGATGGTTGTTTTATTTTTTTCAACTAAAATTTTCTTAAAAGTTACATCTCCTAATACTTTTACATGACTTACAGCTACTGTTTGGCAGTCCGAAAAATTAACTACAGACACCGCATAATCACCTGTTTTAGAAACCGTAATGCTTTGAGTAGTTTCGCCATTACTCCAACTATATTCTTTGTAACCTGCGCCAGCATCTAAAGTTATGCTTTGACCTTTGCATAACAAAACTTTATCTGGAATATTAATTTCAGGCACTTGATTTGCTGTAAGTTTCAGACTTACCCATTTCTCGCAACCTTCTGATGTATAAGCTTTTACGTTTATTATCGTAATACCAGATTTTAAAGAATATTTTTTAGCATCAGAAATTTCTTGATTGTTAGAATTGTAATATTTATAAAAATATTTCAATGAACTTAGGTTGATATTTGCTTCATATTTTGTTAAATCAATTAGACTTTCGTAATTACAAAATTCATCTTCGAAATTTTGCACCATAATCCCATCACTAGAAATCTCAACTCCAAATTTTATTTTATCAGACTCACAATTATTGATGGTTTGTGTAACATAATAGGTATTTCCGTTAATTAAAGTTGTATTGATAGGCAATTCTGTTCCAAATTCATCATACCATTTTAGGTTTTCACCTTTTACGTCAACATTTTTAAAAGTTGGAGGAGGGTTAAGACGAGAGCATAATTTTTGAAATGGATTTAATTTCGGAGGTTCAGTTATATTTACAATTACATTGATAGAGACATTTCTATCACATTCTAAAGGTGTATTGATGGTACAATAATAATTACCAGAATGTATTGTCTGAGCATTACTAATAATTGGATTTTGTAATGCTGAAGTAAAATTATTAGGACCAGTCCACAGATAAGAGCTACCAGAAGGAGCTTGAAGAGGAATATTATCTCTTTGACAAATTTTCAAAACACCTGGAATTGGTACAGAAGGAGTACATTCTTTTAACTTTGTGAGATAAGCATCATTGGTTGTTACAGAATTTTGATTTTGCTGAAAAGTTCCTGATGTAGCAATACCAGATGTATTATTTAGAGAGTTACCTGTTAAATAAATATAATCATCTGTATCTTTAGCAACATAAGCACCATTTGTGATACCATTTCCACCATAGTAAGTTAACCAGTCTATTGTATCATCATTTTTAACTTTTAAAACAAAGGATTTTTCCTGTCCTCCATTATTTTCCATGTAAGCACCAGAAGTAGCATAATTGGATAGTTTTGGAGCTGTAGCTCCAAAGAATACATTCCCTTGTTTATCTATATAAGAACTTGTTATGTATGAGTCTCTGAGTAAAATAGCTGGTGTCATAGGTGGTACATTCTCATAAAAAGCAACTGGTGTATAGTTAAAGAGCGTATTGCTAATTTGTTTATTGGCTTCTACATCAAATTTCTTAACTACCCAATTCAATTTTTTATTGGCAGAAGAATACTCTATACCACTTATGATCAAAATATTATTAACTATTTCGGCTGATAACGGACAAGCTCCCCAAGTAAAATCAAAAGCATCACTGAAATTTAGCAAAGAACTTTTGAGTAAGTCTCCTTTGTCATTATATTTTTCATAAAAGCCATAAACCGCCTGATATGCAGGATAAGTATTGTATTTGGTAGGGAAAGGATTTTTAATATCAATTAAATTATTAGAAGTAGGAAATTCAGTAGATCCTACAGCACTTACCTCGTTGTTATTTACAAAAACATGGGTTAAAACAGTTGTAGAGGTTTGTCCACCATTTTGTTTTAACCAAACTTTTTTTCCATCTAAGTCTAACCTTGTAATTAAGGCTCCACCAAACACACTACCTGCTAAATAAAGTTTATCATTATCAATGACTATGCTATTAGAATCTATAATATTAGTATAATCATCAGTAATCATTTTAAGAAATCCCAGATTACCTGCAACATCTAATTTTAATAATAAACCAGCCGAACCTGTAGAATAACTATTAGAATTTTTATCAAAATCTATATCTCTAATGGTAAAACCACTAAGATAGGTGCCCCAAATTCGATTTCCAGATTTACCTATTTTAGTCAAAAAATTGCTCGGCAACATGGTAATATCTGGTTGGTAAGAACCTGTAGTTGCAATATTAAAAGCACTTCTTGTATTCCCGAAAATATAAACATCATTATTATAATCTGTTTTTATTCCTTTTACATTTTCTTCACCTGCTCCTCCATAAAAAGTTCCCCAAATTCTTGTAGGCATAGGATCAATTATAATTACATCTTCAGAAGTATCAAGACCAGATAAGAATCCAAAAATATTTTTAGAAATTTCTTTGTATTCAACCTTAATGTTTTTTTTAGAATGAGAGCCTGAAATCCAAGAACTTGGTATGTTTTCTTGCATTTCACCAAAACGAAGCCTCACACATATTTTACCATCTTTCAGGTCGGTTTTCGCTCCTCTGAAACTCATTTTAATATCAGAAATCTTACCTCCAGGATGTACAATAAAATTATATTCAAATGTTTTAGATGCATCTTCTGAACGAAAAAAAACAACATCTATATGCGGATAAACATTCTTATAGATAATTTTTTTATAGCGATATATCTTAGAAATATATTGGTTCTTTTTGTCTTTTAAAACAAAATTGTCATAATCTTCTGACTTACCTTCTGTAATGATTTCTGAATTAATATTTGAATCAATAAAATCGATATCTACTCTATGAAACTTATGTATGAAATTTTCTCTACTATCCTTAGGAATATAATTTTCAATTTTTGAGTAATTACTTGATTCTTTAGATTTGTTTTTTTCAGTTTCATATACATCATAAGAAAATCCACCTTTTCTTAACTGAACATTTAAACCATCAGAATTAAAGAGATATTTTACGGTAGTATTTTGTTTTAGGTTTTGATCAATAATCTGACCGTTATTTTCATAAAAATAAAAATCATATTTTTTCTCAAGATTTTGCCCGAAAATATCCAAAAAAAAGAAACAAAGTATTAAAAAGTAAATTCTTGTAATCATTGTGCTTTAATTTAATTATGAATAATACTTGCTCTATGACAACAAAGTATTAATCACAATATCAAATACTAAAGTATAATATTTTTATTAATTAGATGTTTATTTAGAATAGATGTTACAAAAACTTAGGTTTAATTTAGTAAAGTAAAAATTACGTCAAGTATAATATAATAGAATATAATATAATAATCTACGTATTTCCTTAAAAAAGTAAAGCCAGCTTCAAGATGATGAAGCTGGCTTTTATTATTTATTGGTAAAAACACCAAAAATTTATAGAATAAAACTCTATTAATCACCAAAACTAATGCCCACTCCTTTTGCGGTTTTTACCATATCGCAATTAGGATCTACAAAATTTGGACGGTCAATAGCTTCTTTAAAAGGCACTGAAATAATATTTGGATGACGATAAGCAACCATTTGCCCGAACTCTTCATTCATCACCATTTCGAATGCTTTTACTCCAAATTGTGTTGCCAAAATTCTATCATAAGCTGTAGGTGTACCACCTCTTTGTAAATGCCCCAAAACAGTTTCGCGCATATCCGCTTCAAAACCAATAGATTTTAAATCATGAACCAATTTATGAGCTACTCCTCCTAATCTTAAATTTTCGTAACCTACTTCATCACTTACTTCAGAAAGCAGACTTCCACCTTTCGGAATTGCACCTTCTGCTATTACTACAATAGCATTTCCTTTTCCTTTATTGAATCTGCTATTGAGTCTTTTTACCACTTTTTCAATATCATAAGGAATTTCAGGAATCAAACAAACTTCTGCACCACCTGCAATGGCGGCGTGCAAAGCAATCCAACCTGCATATCTGCCCATTACTTCTAACACCAAAACTCTATTATGACTAGCAGCTGTAGTTACCAATCTATCCACAGCTTCTGTCGCAATTTGCACAGCAGTTTGAAAACCAAAGGTAAAATCTGTAGCAGATAAATCATTATCAATCGTTTTAGGAACTCCAATAATATTAAGTCCTTTCTCGTACAATTGTTGAGAAATTCTTTGCGAACCGTCACCACCAATACTGATTACCGCATCTACGCCTAAATATTGCAATTTACGAATCATTTCGTCTGATCTATCTACCGCTTCCCAAACTCCATCTTTATTTTTGTAAGGCCAAGCAAAAGGGCCTCCTTTGTTAGTCGTTCCAATAATAGTTCCTCCATCTTTATGAATTCCTGCTACGGTTTTATCATCTAAAACCATAATTTCTGTTGGTTCTTTTAATACTCCATCAAATGCATTGATGCTTCCTACTACTTCCCAATCTTTTTCTTGAGATGCTCTCTTTACTACTCCTCTCATTACCGCATTTAATCCTGGGCAATCTCCACCTCCTGTTGCTACTAATACTCTTTTCATTTTAATATCAATTTCTTATCTATTTTATCAACTTTTGTGTTGAAATCTTTGTTTTTAAATTTTCTTCAAATTTACCATTATAATTTTGTTTATAATTTATTTTAACAAAGATAATCTTGTGATTTTTGACAGTATTTTTTTGAATAAGCTTTAACAAGCAAGTAAAGAGGAATTACCTATGAAACTATTATGAGAGATTCATTTACTTATACTTTCCTTTGGGTAGGTTAAGATTTTGAATAAAATGATGAAGTGATTTCATTTAAAAAATGTGGATTACAAATCCGTGACATCTAGTTTTTATACTTGTAGGTTGCAATTTTTGGATGGCAAGATTTATTCTTTAATTACCTTAATCTTTACATCCATATCTTTATTAGATAATTTTACAAAATATACACCTTTTGGCTGTAGTACTTCAAGCTCGATAGTTTTGGTATTATCATAAGTTTTTTTAAGTAATATTTTACCAGACATATCTATTAAACTTAAATCTACTGTAGAGATGGTTTTATTAAATTTAATATTAAATATATTTTTTACCGGATTTGGATAGTAAATTAAATTATTTTTTAAAATATTATTGTCTAAACCTAAATTGCTTACGACGGAACAATCAGATTCAGAAAAAGTAGGAGTACTCGTTCCAGACCAGCCCAAACAACCTGGTTTAGGCGTATTTGAGATGTTTATAGATAGGTTGGTAGATGTTGTACTAGAAATAGCAAAATCTTCATAATTTGCTTTTAATACACACTTATCTAAAAACCATTCGCAAAGTGATTTCCCCACTCCTTCATAATAAACCCTCTGCCATTGCCAAGCACTACCAGTCCATAAAATCATATAAAATTCTTCATCACTACCAGCAGCACATTCAGCTTCGGTAGTAAGTTGACTAGCATCTGTAATTAATCTTATATAACTGGGTTTCCCATTGACTTCATAATGATATTTATAAACTCCTAATGCGTTATTATAATCACTAGTACCGCCAACTGTAATATCTGACTGTGCTAATGAAAAATAAAATTGCATAAATGATAAAAAGAATAGTATTTTTTTCATATTATTATAATTATAAAACAAATATAATAAATATTTTTCAATATTTCTCTAAAAACATTAACATTAGAGATTAATCATTCCGCTGCAAAAAGTCTCCGCCAAACTCATTCATTATAATTACAATATTTACAATATTTATTTCTTTAATCTTGCATCTCTTCTTATACGAATTTGAACAATAAAATTTTTGTGAATATAATTTCTTATTTCATCTTGTTCTTCTTGTGAAAGTGTAGAAGCCCAACCAATGTGGTCTTTATGTACAGAAAATACTTTTTTAAGTTCTGGACAGTTTTCAAATAATTCAGTATTTCTTTGATATTCAATACCACCATCAATTTCAAATCTATCAGGTTTTTCAGCACCAAAGAAATATCCTTTATGCCAAGATAATAAGTAACCAATAGGGAAATAAATTTCTGAATCTCCCATTTCATCAAAAGCTTTTTGAAGATATTTAGTAGGTTTTCTTGTTTTTTTATATAAAATCATTTCATCTAATAATTCTTTAATTTTTGTATCCATCTTATATTTTTTTAATAATTAACGTAAATAAAATCTAGCATTTCTCTGATGGTATCAAAATCTTTTTCCAAACCAATTGCTTCCTGAAAAGCTCTTTCGTGAAAGAAAGCTCACTTTTCCCATTGATAAGTATCTCCAACAAAACCAATTGCACCGTCTATTGCGTGAGTGCCTTCGTGAACAAATTCACTCAAAAGTTTGTCAGCAGGTGTTGATGCTCTGTAAAAAGTTTTTTCTTCAATACAAAAAGCCGCAGTTTGTCTTGCCTCTTGTAATGTATCGCCCGAATCTATAAGCATTTTTTCAAATTCAGTATCATCAAGAATTTTAAATTTCATTTTTCCTTCCTCAATTAATTTTGCCACTTTGTTTGCTTGTTCTGTATAGCCTTTTAAGGCATTGGCAACCTCTGTTTTACTTAACTCAAGAATAGATTTTCCTGCCCATTTTTCTTTAAAATCTTCAAAACGTCTTTTGTTTTGTTTTATTTGCTTTCTTCTTTCAAAATCATTCTTCCTCTCAATCCTCTCTTTCTGCGCTTTCAATTTATCCTTATACCTTTTCTCTGAAGGTGTAAGAGAGTGGTCGCCTACTTCTTCTCCAAAACCAAAGATTTCATCTAATAGTTTTTCTAGGTCTTTAAAAAGATCTCCTGCTCCCTTTTTTAGTTTTTTAGCCAAAAAATCTAAAAAATTGATGATCTTTTGTAAAACGTTTTCTACAAAGATAGCAGATTACAAAAAAAACCGCTCTTTTTGGGAGCGGTTGAAAAATTATAATTTGCCTTCCTTTAAAATTTTAAGATGGTCTGGAAAATCTTTTAGCCAATCTAATAGTCCTTCTTTTTCTTCTTTATCCCATTTGTCAAATTCTTTTTTGATTTTCGGATAATCCTGAGGTTTTAGGTTTTCTATTAATACGACAGCTATCGTCCATGCTGATTTTACTCCCAATCTTACTCCCAAAAAATGAATCTCCTTGTTCATTTCTGATATCAAAAGCTGTGAATATTTTGGATAATCCTCATTAATTCTTATACCAATTAATATTGCAGCTCTTCCTCTGTGAAAATCATGATCGTAATTTAACATCTGTTCAACGACTTTATCTAAGTTTGAATCTTTAATATTCTCTATTGTTGAAGCATTTAATATATTTTTCATTATTTATAATTTTACGTTAAACATTTCCTCTATTGTTTTTCTTTCTTTTAATGCATTATCTAACAATTTTTTGGCAGTATCAAATTCTTTGCTTTCTCTTAAGAATTTAATTTCTTCCATATAAGCATCATATTCCATTTTCCATCTTACTTTTGGATCGTATACTGTTTTTTCCCATCCTGGGAATCCCATACTCAAGTCATCATAAAAATGTTTTGCTTCATGTTTTAGCGCTGTAATTGAAGAATCTGGAACCAAGGATATTTCACCCGGGAGTCCTCCTGAAGGATGTGGACCATAAGTCATATTTTTTTCAACAAATTTCACTTTACACCCTTTACTTGCTAAATCATCCATAATACTTCTCCATAATTCGGGATGAGATAGTTTCCCTGAACCCCAGATAGAAAAAGTAGGATCGGGATCATAGCCATCTTTCCAAAATTTCTTAATCCTTTTCTTTCTCTCGGCATCCGCTTTTTTAATTTCCCTTCTTCTATTCTTTCTTTCAATCCTCTCCTGCTTTGCTTTCAGCTTATCCTTATACCTCTTCTCTGAAGGTGTAAGAGAGTGGTCGCCTACTTCTTCTCCAAAACCAAAGATTTCATCTAATAGTTTTTCTAGGTCTTTAAAAAGATCTCCTGCTCCTTTTTTTAGTTTTTTAGCCAAAAAATCTAAAAAATTGATGATCTTTTGTAAAACGTTTTCTACAAAGATAGAAGATTACAAAAAAACCGCTCTTTTTGGAGCGGTTGAATTTTTGAAAGATTAGTGAAATCTTTTAGATTTATTCATATTGGCTTTAAGTTTAAAAAAAGTAGGTGTTGCCTCTATATATTCTATCCCACTATCTGAATTTAGTATATATTGGTTTCCGTTTTTGGAATAACTCTTTCCATTTAAAGCTTCTTCTACAGCATTATTGATTGCCATAAAAGGGGTCACTATTTCAAATTCTAAATATTCAAAATGGTCGTCTTTGTTGTATTTAAATCTTAAAGATTTTAAATCATTTCTATAAGAAAGTTCTTTAATAAATAGAGTGCCATTAGAAACTACTTGTCTCTGCAATGTTTTTGAAATCATAGAGCTTAATAAAGCTCCATTTGCAAAGTTATTTTTGAAAGTAGCAATAATTATCCAAATAAAATCTTTTAAAGCGCAGTCTTTAAGGAAGTTTTCTATTTCTGTATTTTCTTTATCATATTTAAAAAAGGCTTCAATGCTTTCATCAGGATCATCGATTATTCTCATTGGTTCTACATAGTAGAATGGTTCTAAATTTAATTCTTCTCTTTTCATAATTTTTTATTGATATTTTACATATTCTATTAATTCTCCTAGTTCTTCTATCCAAGTATCTGCAATTTTTTGATCATACAAAAATCTTTCTGAAGAACCTATGGGTGATAGACGAGCTTTCTCTATTAATTCTGCATTTTCTGTTTTTACTCGATTAATAACACGCTTTTTAATGATTATCCAATCATCTATTTCTGAAGGTAAATTTCCTTTTTTAATAAGTGCATACACATCTCCATTTTTACAAACGGCTCTTAACTCGTCCATATCACCTTTTACAAAAGTCATAATATCAAATGCGCTTAAAGGGCTGCTTTCGGGATGATTATGGGTAAAAATCCTTCGGTATTTTCTTGTTGAAAGATCTACCATTGTTGGTATATCTACACCTTTAGTATTGTTATCTGTAAATTTATGACTAATGGGTTTTCCTGTTTCGTCTACAAATACACCAAATTCATAAGTTTCATTAATAATTTCAGCTTCTAGTCTGCTTACTTCTCCCAGAGTTGCTGTTTTATCCAAAAACTTTTCTTTAGTGATATATTTTGTAGAGCCAGCTCCTTCTGCAACGCGATATTTTTTTCCTTTCTTTCTCCTCTCAATTCTTTCCTGCTTTGCTTTCAGCTTATCCTTATACCTCTTCTCTGAAGGTGTAAGAGCGTGGTCGCCAACTTCTTCTCCAAAACCAAAGATCTCATTGATTATTTTTTTTAGCTCATTAAAAAGATCTCCTGCTCCTTTTTTTAGTTTTTTAGCCAAAAAATCTAAAAAATTGATGATCTTTTGTAAAACGTTTTCTACAAAGATAGCAGATTTTTCTATTGCTTTTGCTATCTTTTGCAATGGGTTTCGTAAGAAAGCTTCTACGCTTTGCAAGAGTTTTTCTACAGCAGCTACACCACCTGTAAGCAGGGTTTCTACTATAATGTCTATCACAATCCCTACAATATAGCCATAATAATAGGCGTACTTTTCTAGAGAGGTTTTGCCCAATTTCTCTAGAAAATTAATAAGATTAAAAAGAGTTTTAATCTCAAAAGAAATCCAATTAAAGAAAAATTCTGCAAAATTAAAATTAAGAATTCCTTCTGCCATATTCTCAAACAATTCTACCAACATTTCTGCGTAGATAAAAATTTGGTCTTGTACATCTTTTATGGTATAAACCGCCTCAAAAATAAGGGCAATCAAAGAAAATATCCCTGCAATTATGTCTATAATGCTATTATAAACACCACAGAGAAAAGCATTAATCATTTTCTGTTGCTTATAGATAAGTCGGCCCAATGCTGCAAAAGGATCAGAAATGGCTTTTTCTATGCTGTTTATTTGCTTAAAAACATAGTTTACTATACTTTGCAATTTGTTGTAGAGCACCGTTGGCAAATATTGTTTTGCGTCTTTTAGCGTATCTAATGCAAAAGATTTGGCCTGAGACAGTTCATCAAAAAAGTTTTTAGAAATTTGGGTTATAATATTTCTTTGGGCTTTTACGTTTTGGTTGGGGTTATCATATTCTTGGTGCAGATATGCCTTTTCCATCCTTTTGGCATATTCATCAGGGATAAAAATGGGGTCATATTTTCCCTCTTTTGGTTCGGGGTTCCATCTGTTTTCATCAATCCTAAATTCCTGTATTTTATTGGCAATGGTTTTAAAACCTTCTGCTCCTTCTTTTACAATATCTTTGGTAAAGAAGGAGAAAAGATTACCTGCTAAAGCATTGGTAATAGTAAAAAACCATCTCATAAAAGAATGTTTGTCTTTGTAAATTTCTTTTTCTATAAGGTTTTTAATCTTAGCACCAGAAATTTCTACTTTATGCAGATTAGAAAAATTAATGATTTCTTTGAAGGGCAAATCTTTTCTATGAGTAAGATCTGTACCTGCTTTTATATGCATTACGGTATTGAAATCCAAGTCTCCTTTTGTTTCTAAAAAAAGAACAAGTTCATCGGGTTGCGGTTGCACTTCTAAATATCTCTGCAAAAGAGCAACTCCATTTTTGCACGCAAATAAAACTACCTTAATATCATCAATCGTTTTTGTATATCTATAATTATAAAGATTAACTTCTTTGATTTCTTTAGTGCCTTTTATTTCATTTATTGTTTTTGGGTCATCTGTAAAAACTTTAAAATTTTTGCTTGAGACAACTGGTTTATTTCCAAAATCTCTTTCTGCAATCTCTTTGGTCGTTAATTGTTTGAAATTGTATTTTACAGGAGAGCTAGGGAAATTTATACTTTCCTGCGATTTCGGAAACTCTGGAAATTTTGCTTGAAAGTTTCCGTTTTCCCAAGGTTGGTCCCAATCCTTAAAATTTCCTGCAAGAGGGTTGTTTAATAATTCTAAACTCATCTTGTTATGTTTTAATAAGTTCTTCTAACTCATTACAAGGGAAAAGCTCTAAGGTTTTACCTGTGTCTTGTAAGAGTTTTTTTGCTTGTTCCTTGCTTACTACGTACAAATCTATATGGTAGTTTTTGTCTGTAGTCCAGATTTGGGTATTGGTGAGTTTACAACCTGCTTGTACTATAATATCCCAATCTTTGCCTTCTAATCTGTGCCAATCTTCTAGTGGTGTTTTGGCACGGCTCCCAAAAAGATAGATTTTTTCTACGGGGGTAATGTTTTCTATCTTTTGTTTTAATTCATTGAGAATATAAGGCAGCACTTTGTGGTGCTGCCAAATAGTCTCGAGCTTTAGTTTGCCCATTGTTTATAAAATTTAACGAAAAAATTTTAAACTAAAAATCTGTCAAGGTTAAGCTTTTTGCCTACTTCTGCACCTGTAAGATTTACTCCGTTTTTATCCGAGATTCTTTGGATGTTGTAATCCACATCTTGATTAGGGAAAGTAATATAATCTACAGCATTAGTCACCAACTTAAGAGTGTCAAAAGATGCTGAACCGCCTGGTTTTACCAATTCAAAAGACTTAATCTTAGCAGTATCTACTTTTAGAGTAATACCTTGGTATTTTTCTTCCATTACCTCTGCATAAACGCCATCTATTAAAGACAGTTGATCAGCAAGAACTTGATAGCTTACAGATGCTTTATCCGTATTAAGCCAAGCTACATCTCTGTCAATAATAATCTCTTGGTCTAAACAAGAATAAGTTCGAGGAAAATCTAAATCTCCTATAGGATAAGAATCCATATTTTCCCAAGAAAACTGAATGATTTTATTAGAAGTTTGCCCTACTTGATCATTATTCATCAAGAAATCTAAATCTTCTTTTTTTACTAGCATTTCAGGGTTTTCACATTTTGAAGGATCTTCTTCGTGTAATGGCAATGCGGTATCTACCACAAGACCAATGCTTTTTTCTTGCAACATATTAAGAGAGGTAGGGATCTGTGTAATCCAGAAATTACCTTCTGCTGTGCCTGGAGTTTCGCGCAACTCATCTACAATGGATAAATACATAGGATCACCAATTACTGGCACCTCTCCACCACTCCAGATTTTACCTGTGGTAAAGTAGAAATTAACAGCATCTTCGAAACCTGGTTTTACGGTTACAATTACTCTTGCCATACCAGATTGTAAGAAACTTCTGAAAAGCGGATCTACACTATCTGAAAGGTGCATGGTTTCCCAATCTGCTCTACCAGCCCAATAATATGGATAGAAATTATAAGACATAATATCCCACTCAAAAGCTTGTTCCATAAATTTTACCAATGCGGCATACTGATCTAGATTGTCTCTATTTACTTTGTAATTTGCCATAGAAGTAGCACCTAAATTAAGTTCTTGCCCTAGTTTTTTGGTATCACCATCATCTGTAAGGAAAGCAATGGCGTTATGTTTAAGAATTTCTTGCTCAATCTGGCGATAGTAATTAGGGTTTTCTGTACTAATTTGTTTGGCTTTGGCTTCTTCTTGTTCTAACTGAGAATTGTATTCTGCTAAAGCATCTTCATAAGCCTGAATAATTGCATTGAAGGCTTTTTGTTGCCATTGATTTTCAGACTCTTTTGTTAGTTTACAAACTAACGTAAAACTAGATGTTGACTCATATTCTCCATCATAAACCATTGAAGATATGGGAACTTCATTATAGAAACTTTTATCAAATTCGTGTTCTACATTTATATTTGATGAAACATTAGCGCCTGCTGAGTTATTTGTATCATATTTACAAGCTATTTCTTTTGCAATATACCCCACAGTATTTATTACTTTTGCCCATTCATTGCCATTTAAATGATACATCATACTTGCATTTGAATATGCTTTAGAACAGCTATAACCTTCTGGGATTATAATTTTATCATTAAGTGAATAATATTTGTCATGAGTACTTTCATTAGCAAGTTTTGAGCTCATTAATTTTAATGATTTCCCAACTAGAATTTCTGATTCAGGTTTTTTCTCAATCTCCACATTATACTTACTCATCCAATAATTTAAAGTTGTTTCATCTGCAAGAGCTTTATAATTTGGCATAGGATTTACAACAGAAGTCCTAGGGTCTATTGGAATAGGAATGACTTTGGTATTGGTGTTTTTCAGATTATCCATAGCCAAAGTATGCAATTTAGCAGGTTCAGGAATCATAAACTCAAACATCATACGCTTACCGTAATTGTAAATTTGGTTTTTCATTCGCTTGTCTAACCATCTGTAAACACCTACCACATGCTTATCTCCTTTGGTATTGTCAAAACCGTGTTTGTTGTTTTCTTCAAACTCTTCTACAATCTTCTCTATTCTTTCTTCATGAACTTTGGTAACAATTCTGTCTAAAGCTCTTGTTGTAATATCCTGAGATTGTGTAACGGCTTGTCTCTGGCTTTCTTCTTTTGCCTGATGGTGTGCGAAGTTTGCGCCTAAATTCATTTGAAAAATTTTACTATCTCCACCGAAATGCATATTTGTATTTACTCCAAAATCTGTAGATTCTTGTAACATCCTAGAGATTTCAGATTGCATTTCAAATCTGGAAGCAGAAGTAGTATCTGTCAATTTTTCTCTTTCTGTATCAGTAGAAGTAGTATTGGTATTTTCTTGTTTTCTTAGTCTTCTGGTAGATTTTTCTTTGTATTCTCTAGCCATAATATTCTCAATATGAGAAACTTCACCAGGAACATACGCATGAAGCGATTGTTCTACCTTAAGATAATCTGCAATACCTAATCTCTTAATCCCAAAACCTTTTGGTATAAAAGAATCTGAAGTTGTGGTAGTAGTTGAACTACCAGAACCGTTACCAGAACCACCTCCAGAGCCAGTTCCTCCACCAGCTCCGTCTCCTGAACCTGTAAAAAGCATAAAACTAGAATCTCCAAAATATTGTTTTTCTGGTGCTGCAATGTCAACATTCTCATAAGTATTCCTTATCATCGTAATACTAAAAGTATAAGTTTTTCCATCAGAAAGTATTGCTTTACCTTCTACAGGAAAACCATAAGGAGAAACTAATTCCGGAGACAGGAATGTTTGATTATTAAATAACTTATACTTACTATTTCCTAAATTCATTAAATATTGGTCTTTAATCTCACCAGCATTTCCTTTTGCATAGTAATCAATAGAAGTTATTTGAACTGAAGGATCTTCGAAGCTAAATTGAATATACCAAAAATTATGATTAGTATCAGTAGGATTAATTCTTACTGTTTTTGCACTAAATCTAAATCCTGAATTATCTACATCAGAATCACCAAGATCTTTTTTCTCCTCATTAAAGTTAAGCATTCCTGTATATGGTTTTGAAGCTTCGAAACTTTGTGATAAATCCATGGTAGCGGTTTTGCCACTTTTGAAATAAATAATTGCAGAAAACTGATTAATGGTACTAAAAGTAGTATAATCTAAACTGCTATGGAAAATATTGCTGATAGTAGTTAAATTACCAGATTGATAATAATCTGTAGGATAATCACTATATTCTAAACCATTGTTTGTCTTTAAACTAACTTCTATGCTATCTACTGTTTCAGAGGTATCAAGAATCAAATCAAAATCATAATAATACAAAGGATCATGATAAAAACTGTAGATACTACCTACATTAATATCTAAATTTTGCAATTTAGGAGTAAGAACAAAAGAACCTTCTGCTATAGAATCAGTTTTTTTCTGAGATAATACAGCACCTCCAAGACTTACAACATTTTCAGTAGGAATAGAGGTATTAGCAATAACCAACTCGTTGTATTTACTAATTTTATTATCTATCAATTCGTAAATATCTGCATAGGTTGGGTAATCTTCTAATTGAAGAATAGCGGTAAAACCATTATCTAATGTAACTATATTTTCAGGTGAAGATGCTGTATTACTAGAAACTTCAGTACCAATACCAATAAGTTGAACCAAAGCTCTTAATCCTTCTTTAGATAATTTACTCTGAAAATCTTGAACATTTACTTCACTTCTAAAGGTAAAGTCAAGTTCTACTAATTCTGGAGATGCTAAACTCTCAACAGCCAAAATTCTAGCTGCCTCATTCATAGACTCATCAAAAGTAGATTCTACTTGCAAGCGCTGAAGTTTATAGTTCTTAAGAGCAGCTTTGTTAGCTAAATCATTTTGCTGTTCGGCAATTTTATAAGCTTCTCTGTATTCCTTTTTATAGAATTCCGAAACCTTTTTTAGTTCTGTTTTAAGGTTATCTAATTTTGCTTTTGCTGTTTTAGCAATATTAGTTTCTTGAGTTTTTCTAGCCAAGTTGCTCAATTTTCTGTTGGCTGCATCAGAAAGTTTATTAGCAAAAGGATCATATGAAATATAAGCACCAGAAATATTGCTCTCATTTACTGTAAAAATTTTAGAAACAGAAGTAGATTGACTGTCGTCTTCTTTGTTACGACCATCAACAAAAAGATAAGATGGAAGAACCACTTTAGCCGCTAACGCTTTTTTTACAAAGTCTTCTCCGTTAATTTCCAATAATTCATCATCTTGTTCTAAGGTTTGTACATAACCAATATGTATAGCCTTTAGAATCTGAATAACTGCCTCTTTTACATAAAAATCTTTTTGGCTTACTGTTTGATAAATAAGATGATTCCATAAAACTTCTAACTCTCCAGTAATATCTGCTGAATCTTGTTTTCCGAAATTAGATGAACCTAGATAATAATTTCTTAGATTGTCTAATTCTTCAGAAGATAATGTTTGTTTTTTAGAAATTTTTCTACCAATTTTTAGTAAATCAGCAAAATCACTTTCTTCAATTTTTTTTTCAGATTGAAGCCTAGCATCAACCTCAAAATTAGTGGCTGCTTTTTGTAGAACAACCATTTTTTTACTTTCTGTAGCTGATTCTATGGCAGTATCAAAATGACCTTCTATACCTTCAGGTCGAAATATAAAGCCTAGGTTTTTTTCTTTTGTTTCTGTAAGTTGTGGGTTTCTAAGACTCACAAATCTGAATAATGTTTGTTTTGATGTATCGTTACTCATTGTAATTTTTTTAAATTGTTAATAATCTGTTTTTTGAGATGTACTCTTTGTATTTGCGCAAATAAGAGTGTTGTTTTTTAGTTTTTAAGCATAGGACATGCTGTTCAATAATTTTAAATTATTGATTTTTAATTAGTTAAATTTTAAATCTTAATTAAAAGTCAACCATTAAGAAAGTTGGTCTAGGCTTGACTTGAAGTCTATATCCTGCAATAACTCATTTAGATATGCAGATAATAAATGTAAAAATCCTACTTTATTGTTTTTCAATAACCAAAGAAGATATTGATGACTATTCACAAAAAGTGGTGACATTTTTGGGCTTTCATCTTCGTTCAATAAATGCTCTTCAGTTTCTGAATCTGCTACAGGAACTTCTATTCTTTGAAAATTTTCATCTCTTAAAGATGAAGTTTCAGTTTCTGAAATCATCCATTCTGGAGTAGGTAAATTAGATGGAATGATATTACCTTCTGAATCTTTAAGAACCTGACTGTACCAAATATATGTTCTTGGTAAATTAAGGTCTATGCTTATTTTGTTGATCTGAATATATCTATCCAAATTTTGCGATAATAAAGGATGTTTATCAATTTTGATTTCTCCTAAATCTAATTTTGTAGAATTAATAGAATCTAGTAATTCTTGAATTTGTTGTGGTATTTGTAATTTTTTCATTGTTTTTTATACTGTTAATTAATAGGTGTACCCTGTTATATTTGTTATATTAAAAGCGTTAACACCATTAGCTGTACTAGTAAAAGTAGTATTCTTTACTAGGGCTGAAATTGTAAAATCAGAACTTATTATTTCTGTTACAATTGATGTCTGCGTTCCTAGGGTCAATATATAAGTTAATTTGTTCCCTGTTTTAATGATATATAATTTAAAAGAAGCTGGTTTAGTGTTTATAGTAGCGGAAAAGCCCCCAACACCTATAGTACTCATTGAACTATTACCTCCTCCTTGAGAAATTATACCATAGTTAACAACGTCAGATGTACTAGCTATGGAAGAAGCATTTTTTATTATACCTATCTGAGCAATGTTAGCGTATGGGGCTATATTTTCATTGAACACTACATAAGTGCCTACTCCTTCAATCAATATATGAAAATTAGAGAAGTTAGCCGTATTAATTATCGGACTACTTTTTAACACAGCGTAAGTGTTCTCTCTACCATTAACAATACCTGTAATTGTTATGCCTGCACTTGTTGTGCCTTTTTGGTAATCAACCCTAAAATTAGAAGATACATTAGAAGCGTCATACCAAACTAAAGTTGATGTATCTATAGGAGTTCTTAGTGTACTCCTATCACTAACTTCAAAAGTCATTGATGATGTCACATAGGCTACGCCATTAAATAGTCTTATTTTGTAACTACCTATAGGAAAATTATGGAAGTTAAACCAAAATACTAATTGCGCTGAATTGCTAACATCTGAATTTGCTCCTACATTAGCAACTACATTATTATTGGAATCTAAAATTTCGACAGAAAAAGTAGCAGGGTTTAAGTTTAAATTATTGCCTATTAATGTTATGAATGTAATTTCGTTAAAATAATTGGAAACTTCTATCGGTAATATAGCAGCTATACTCATAGTAGCAGTAGTCCACCCACCATTCATTTGGGTTTTCCAAGTAGTTTTCTCTGCATCAGATAACTGTGATGGAATATCTATTAATAAATTCTTACTATCTACCACAGCATCTAATCCACCCGTATTCTGAACTCTTACTTTTCTAAAATTAGCTACATCTGTATTCTTATTAGGTAAACCTGCTAAAGTGTGAGGATTGCCTAAAGTATTTACAGTAATCGCCGCATTCATCGTATGGTTTCTGGTAGTTGTATTGCTCAAATCAGCATTAAAAAAATTCTTACCTAAATCTCCTGCTGGTAATCTTGCAGAACCTCCATTTCCATTTTCTCCTACTACATAAGGATAAGATGCAGGATTACTGGTTATAGTTGGTTTATCCAATTTTAGATTATCAGCATTAGCTCTTACTGTGGCTTCGTTTTGTATAGTTTGTAATATAGCAGCTTCTGCAGTTTCATCATTGCTTATCCAATCCGCTATTTCTTTTAAAGTGTCATAAGTTGCTGGAACATTATTTTTAAGATTATTAATAGCACTAGTTATTTTTTCATCTACCTGTTCCTTTGTATTTACGGTTCCCTCTATATTTTCTGTTTCGGTCGTAATATCTACTGTCGCCAAATTAGAAGGAATTCCTTCAATTTTTTCCTTCGGAATACTTTCCTCTTTATGCCAATAAGAGTCTTGCCATTCCCAAAAATCTTCTTGTTTGGGTTTGTCTCCGTTTTCGAAGACCTTTTTTAGATCTTGTTTTGATTTCATTTTTGTTATTTTTAGGTTAAACATTTTTTTAATTTTTCGCGAAAAATTTTGTGATTTTGGTGCATACTTCTTGCTGTTCGAGTCACTTTTAAGTGTCGATTTTAATAAGGGTAGTCGTAAAAATTTTAGTTAACTATGCGCTTTTCTCTTTCTTTCTAAAGAGTTTTTCTCTAATGAACATGACGGCTTGTTCAAATAAGATTTTTAGAAATGTGTTTTCCGTTGTATTTTGTATTTGGTGTTTTGTTTTGATATCTTAAAGGTAATTTACCGTGACGCCAAAACTTGTCGCATTAAAATTTATTTTAAGAAAAATTTCATTTTTGGTAATTTTTACTCTTAGTCTATTGTAGATTGTAATGCCAACCAGTTTGTACCATCAAATACTCTAATACCAGAATTTCCATTATCTGTTTGCCAGATCATTTCACCAACCTCTTTATTAATAAGAGCATTTCTTTGTATTTTTGTAAATTCTGGTAATTTTGTTCTATTAGGCTTGATTTTAGCATTAAATTTCAAAATGCCGTTGGCCATATCTCCATAAATAAAAGCATCACCTATTGGTACCGCATTATTACCTATTACTAATGTATCATTGAATAATGCAGACTGACCACTAGACTTCCCCGCTTCGTAACCTATTAATATATTCCTACTTCCTGTGTAGGAACCGCTTCCAGCTCTCCAACCGATAGCTATACTTTGACTTATAGCACCTCCAGTATAAGCCAGTGCATCTGACCCTAAACCTATATTACCATTTCCCGAAGTTATACCATTAAGAGTATTGACTCCAAACCCAGCATTTTCTTGACCAGATATATTACTACCAGAACTACTACCATAACAACAATTCCAAGAACCAGTGGCACTAATCATACATGGATAACCCATTGCGGTGTTAAAACCACCATTAGCAAAGGCTAAAGCATTGTTCCCTACAGCAATATTATTAGTTCCCCCGTTAAGAATAGCCTTATGACCAATAGCAGTACAATTATTTGAGCTGTTAGCATTTCCCATAGACTGAAATCCTATTGCTGTATTCCCTGAACCTGTTACCTGACTTGATAAAGCATATGCACCAATAGCAACACCACCACCAGTAGTATTGGAAGCCATTGCTCTGTGACCTATAGCGGTATTATATGTGGTAATATTATTTTTCAACGCTTGACTACCTATTGCTGTGCATTCCCAAGTTCCTGTACCTATCTTTAATGCTTCATAACCAAAAGAGGTATTATCTTGACCATTGCCAGACTGATCTTGTTGATTTAACACCCCAAAAAATATATTTCTTTTGGAAGCGGAGGAACCATTAATTCCAAAATAGGATGCTACTGATGGGAATAATAAAGGTTCAAAAGCTATACTTGAATTATTATACCATAATAATCCACTACCATCAGTTTTTGGCACTAAAGTATTTGGAGTTGGAACAATGGATGTCTGTAATAGAAACTGTGCAGATTTTGCTTTTAAATTATCTGCCTTTAAATTTCCATTGACATCTAATTTTTCAGAAGGTTCTCCACTAGTACTGACCCCTAACTTACCATTGTATTGATAAATAATTGAATTATCTAAAACTTTACCACTAGCGCCATTACCTACTCTTGGTATATTATTAGTATCAGCAACTATTTTACCTTCAAATCTAGCGTATATGTCTTGCGCAGTTCCTGTATATGTCCCTCTATCTAATTTACCATCCAATACTGTTTGAAGATTTTGGATATTGTTAATTGCAAAACTAACAGTGGATAAGACATTTCCGACAGAATCTTTCAATTGTAATGTATTTGAGTTTAGTGATAACTGTGTCCCTACATTCTTTACAAAATCTGTTATAGGAATACTATTTAACAACTCATTATCAGCATTATATAATTCTAAAGATAAAGTAGAAGCATTGTATCTCAAATCTGTACCTTCATTATCTAATGATTGTAAAGAAATTTCAGAAATTTTATTACCTAAAGAATCTAATAGTGATAATTTTTTTTCTGTTGAAGACCACTGCATATTAAAACCCACAGAATTTAATTCTAATCCTTCAATTTTTTCCTTCGGAATACTTTCCTCTTTATGCCAATAAGAGTCTTGCCATTCCCAAAAATCTTCTTGTTTGGGTTTGTCTCCGTTTTCGAAGACTTTTTTTAGTTCTTGTTTTGATTTCATAAATAATTGTTTAAATATTAGTACAATGCATTCCAAATGGTTCCGTTAAAACCATAATGTTTATTATCTGAAGTATTAAAGAAAAGATCTCCAGAAGTTGGTGCTAGAGGAAAAGATGTTCCTTTAGAAGCATTAATTTCTAAGGTTTTTTTATCTTCCCAACCAAAAGTTCCATCTGGTTTTGCTACAATGCTCTTAGTGTAAGTAGCATCTGCAATAGGCATATAACCTGCTCCAATAATGAATTTACCATTAAATTTCACCCATCTTTCAACAAAATCACCCGTAATAAGACCTGTAGAATATTCATTATGCCCATGTCCAGCAGTAGCATTATCCCAAAAATTAGCAGAAGTAGTAGAAGGAATACTATGAATACAAAGTTTATTGCTGTAATTATAGGCAGAATTGGTAGATGTTCCTCCTGCCCTTGCGCCAATAAAGACATTGTTATTTCCTGTAGAAATGCCAACTCCTGATGAATATCCAATCATTACATTGTCTTTTCCTGATGTCGTATATGAGCCTGTTCCACTTCCAACCAATACGTTTCTTTGTGCATCTTCTTTTATACTATTCCCGGCAGATGTCCCTACACACACATTATGTTTTCCGGTAATATTACCTCCTGCGTTTCCTGTCATTGCTGCTCCTATTGCTACATTTGCTCTACCTGTTGTTAATGTCTGTAAAGACCCCCACCCAAAAGATGAGTTGTAATCCCCTGTAGATAAGAATTTTAATCCTTCGGCAGAAAAACTTGTATTACCACCTCCTGATGCTATTCCCGACATTCCTCCAAAATAAATATTAGAATCTGCACCAACTGATGGAACTGCAACATAGTTTAAAGAAGCTTTACCAGAATCTTTTATAGAAATTGGTAGAGAAGAAACACTTCCTCTTAATGTTACACTGTCTAATGTATCCGCTTCAGAAGGTGTAATATCTATATATTGCGAACCACTCCATCTATAAAGTTTGTTAGAATTTTTAGCTAAAAATAATTTTCCATCCTCTCCCTCTGTTGGAAAATTTTCTAAAATTTCATATTCTAAAATATCATCTACATAGCTGGGCAATTGTTCTGTAGAAACTTTTCCATTAACTAAATCTGCTTTCCCCGATAGTTCTACTCTATTTGCTGGGATAATATCTTCCTCCTTGTGCCAATAAGAGTCTTGCCACTCCCAAAAATCTTCTTGTTTGGGTTTGTCTCCGTTTTCGAAGACTTTTTTTAGTTCTTGTTTTGATTTCATTTTTTTATTTTTAAGTGTTCATACTATTTTCTAAAAGGACAAAAATTTCATTAAAAAATTCTCTATCCACTTTTCTAAAATGCTTGTTTTCATAGCAAATAATTTAGGTTAATAATTCATTTCATAATCTTGAAATCTCAGCTCCATTTCATCAAATTCCTTAGAAAAAAATAGTTCCATATCTTGCAACTCATCTTCTATATGGAGTTCTTGTTTTTCTTCTTCGGTTAATGAGGCAATGGCGATTTCCTTTTCCTGAAAAACATCAGGAACTTCTTCAGATGTTTTCATTTTTTTGTAATTTTTTAGGTTAAACATTTTTTTAATTTTTCGCGAAAATTTTTGTGATTTTGGTGCATACTTCTTGCTGTTCGAGTCACTTTTAAGTGTCGATTTTAATAAGGGGAGTCGTAAAAATTTTAGTTAACTATGCGCTTTTCTCTTTCTTTCTAAAGAGTTTTTCTCTAATGAACAAGACGGCTTGTTCAAATAAGATTTTTAGAAATTTTTTTTTCATTGTAATTTGTATTTGGTGTTTTATTTTGATGCTTCAAAGGTAATTTGTAGTGACGCCAAAACTCGTCGCATTAAAAATTATTTTGAAAAAAAATCATCATTTGTGTTTTTTGTTTTGTGTTTTTCTCTGAAACAAAGATATACCGCAGATGCGCCAAAACTTGTCGCATTACATTTTATTTTTAATTAATTTCTGAACAATTTGATTCAGTGTTTCTTTGTTTTCATTCACATAAGAAAGTCCGGCTTGTATCAAGGCATCTAGATTATCTTGCTTCACATTATCCATTTCTGGTGAAGCATTTTTAAGCGAAGGATTTAATCTATAATAGTTTTTTTGATTACGGTTTCCCAAAGTTTGAAACATCTGCGAAAGTTGATAATCTACCGTCTCTGCATTAGAAGACATCAAAATATCAATTACCGGGCTTATCCACTTTATTTTTCCTGCATTTTCCAGATTTTTGTATTGATATGGTTTGGTTTCAGAGCCAGTTCCTACAGAAACGATCATCATATCATTTACAGAAGGTCTATTCGGTTTAAGATGTGACTTTAATACTTCTGCAAAAGGAATTTTTCTGGCTTCGGCATAGGCACAAAGTGCAGGATTATTGGCAAATAAACCTCCGTCTATCAAACTAAAGTATTGTCCGTAAACCGATTTTATTTTGGCAGGAGAAAAATAAGTAGGTGCCGCCGAAGTGGCTCTACAAATATCTCTTACCAAAAAATTGTTGGTAGGCAATTGTGCATCCCAAGAATTAAACAGTTTAGCTTTTCTATTCTCAATATCATAAGCGGTGATTAGTGATGGCTTTGCTAGATCCTTCAGTTCTAGATTACCAAAAAAATCTAAAAGATGTTTTTCTAATTCTTCTTCAGAAATTTTTTCGCTAAACAATCCAAAAGGATTCACCAATCTTTCCCAAAATCCTACACTGAAAATATCTTCTCCTTTTTCAGAATACAATTCAAATGCTTTTTGGATAGAAAATTTTGCTTTTTTATTTCCATCAGGATAGAGTAAAATAGCGGCCAAAATTCCGCCGGTACTGCTCCCAGCAATGAGGTCGAAATAATCTCCTAATTTCAAATTGGGATTGTCTTTTTGCTGAAGCTGTTCTTCTATATATTTGAGAATAATACAAGGGATAATTCCCCTTATTCCTCCTCCGTCTAGAGAAAGGATGGTAATTTTTTTGCTCATTGTTTTGTGATTTGGTGTTGAGGCAAATATAGATGCTGGTAACGCCAAAACTCGTCGTATTAAAAATTAGTTTTAGAAAATAACGTAATCGCCTTTGTCACGTTTCATTTTAAAAAGATATTGCCAAGAGGTTTTTACTAAAGTTTTTTCTTTTGGTAAAAATCGGCGTTCAAAATGAGGCAAATCTTTAAATTTCAACCAATTTCCGCCCCAATCCCAACCGTTTTTGGCAAAGACTTTTATACATTCATACCAATCTGCAATTTGGTCTCCGTCCCAATCTTTTTTGGTGTCAAAACTGGCTTCTTTTCCATCTATAATCAGGCAAATATCTACTGCTAATCCGTAATTATGGATGCTTTGTCCTGCTTTGGCATTGGTTACTTTTGGTTCTTTGGTAAGTCTGCCTTTGGCGTAGAGCAATTCTTGCTCTTCAAAGGTTCTCAAGCCTTGGATAATTCTTATTTTGGCTCTTCCTTGCAATGCTTCATCACATTGTTTAATTATTTCGGTAACTTCAGCTCTTACTTTGGGATGAAGCTTTGCGATTCTTTGTTGGGTAATTTTATCCATTTTTTTAATATTTCGTTGATTGGGACAAAGCTATTTCTTCACTGCGCCAAAACTCGTCGTATTAAAAAAAGAAATGAAAAAATCCGCCTTTTCGGGGCGGATATGAAAAACAAAAAAAATGTTTTTATGAGAAATAATTTTTCATGCTTTCTTGAAGATGAATTTTAATATCATCTATAAGACATTGTGGTTCTAGAACTTTTACTTCTTTTCCGTAAGAAAGAATTTCTTGCATAAAATCATAGGTAGGATGCAGGCACATTTCGAAAATTACCTTTTCGCTATTTTCAAAAGTTAATTCTTGGGTAGAATGAAGCGGAAAACTCTTGATGTATTCAGCCTGCTGTTTGGTGCATTCTAAGACGATTTTTAGAGGATTTTGTTCTTCTAAATTCATCACGCCAAAAGAGTTTTTAAAATGTTCTTTAACATCAATTTTATAATGTTCTCTATAGCTAGCTTTATAAACGTCTAGATATTTTATTCTGTCTAAACCAAAGGATTTGGTCTTTTGGTCTTTGGTATCTACTGCGATGAGATACCACCTGTCTTTAGATTCTTTTAGAGCTAAAGGATGTACTTTTCTTTTGGTAATTTTCTGATTAAGAAAACTGAAATGCTCAAATTCTACTACTTTCTTATTTCTGATAGCAAAAAGTAAATCATAAAAAGAATCTATACCTCTAGGTTTTCTAGGTTCTAAAAAAACAAAATCTGCAAAATCAGGATAGGTATTAATGGCATTGATAATCTGATAAGATTCTAAAAGTCTTTGATTATATTCATCTACTTCCATTACGGGTCTGCTCGCAATAAAATACCGATTATCTCCCTTTTTTTTATTCTGAATAACAAGATTAAATAAGGAATTAATGTCTTTCAAATCTCTCTGCAAGGTTCTTATGGAATATTGATAAATTTTGGCATCTTGAAATTCTCTAGAGTCTAGCAAAAATTGCTCTATCTCCTCAAAGGTTGCTGGAGAACGCTCAAGTCTTTTAATAATTAATGCATAACGTGCCAAAAAGAAGTCTTTTTTCATGGTCTAGAATTGTCGTTTTTTTCTTAGAACAAAGATAAAATGCTAATGCGTCAAAACGTGACGTATTATATTTTACTTTTTAAAAAATTTTTATCCTCTCTAATTCTTACTATTGACCTCTATCTTGGTTGAAAATAAATAATTAGTCAACTATAAAAATTACTCTATAGTTAAAGCATATTCACTTTTTATTGTTATAGAATACAACCAATACTTAATACATCATTCTATGACAAAAAAGTAATTGAAAACTCACTTAAAAAGTCTCATTTAATTAAGGCTTCTAGGTGTACCATATAACAAGCAAGGCAAAGTTTTTATGATCTTTAACCTATAATATTAATAAATGTATTTGCTAATCTTAAAACCTACAACATGTTTAGCTGATAAACAGGCTCTTTACATGATATTCGGTGAGTAGGAAATGGATGTTATAAAGGGCTTACCGAATTTCTCACTTTCGATTTATAATATTTGACATTATCAAATAACTAAAAAAGCCTATAAATACAATGATTTAAAGGCTTTTTGTTTTTAGTATCTCAACTGGCGGAGAGTGAGGGATTTTGTAACCCTTCGTCATCGCTTTATTGGTAAGCATTTCGCTGTAGTATTTTTCTGAGGGAGCTAAATAGGTCACCTGAAAAAAGTGTTAAAATCCTAATTTAAAATTTACGTAGTAAAACTATAAATTTCTGCTCAAATCTGCAAGTAAAAAGACCAAAATTTGAACAGGTTTTTTAGAGTTTAAACCAAGAATTTAATCCTTCTTTTTGCACCTGAAATTTCTCAGCTGAAATATTTCTAAAAGAAAACGAAGAAAAAACCGAAAAAAAAGAAAAAAAGAAAGCCACTTGAAAATGAGCGTGGCATTCTGTCAAGGTTTTTTGGAAAAAGTTTTTGCGTAGATTTTATGCGTAAAAAGTTTTTCTGAAAATCCGCAGGGCTTGACCTTGACAGAATTTAGCTGTTGGATTGGGGAGCGAATTATCTTTGGCTTCTGTTTTTATTTTGTGTCATTACTTTTAACTTATTATTTGGAATAATGTGCAGCAATTTCTAATTCTTAATTAGATTTAATATTTTACTTCCAATAAAATCATCTAATTATCCGAAAGAATTTAGTACAGAAATTTTTCCCAAATCACATTGATGATGTTCATTTTCTATAGTTTTTTCAACACCGAAAAAAAATCTCTAATTATTTAATCGAAGGGTAAAAAAAAGACTTTTTACCTGTTGTAATTTCCCCTAAAAACACAAAATACTTTTAAAATATTAAAATTTGATTAATGAAATAATATTGCTAGATCATTTTATTAATTCTAATTCCTTAGCGATATCCATTACTAACTTACTCATTGGTCTTTTATGTATGTCTTTATCCTCAGTATAATTCCCAACTAGTGTCCGTTTGAATAATTCGGGATATAAGTTTAATTTTTTAAAATTATCTTCTAAGGTTTTTAAATATGAGCTATTATATATTTGACTCTTAATAATTAATTCTTCAATTAAATCAACTTGTGTTTGATAAACACCTTCGATATGAAACACTTCATTAAATTTCTTCACGCCAGATACATATGAAGGTTCTACAAAACTAAATTCTATCTCATTTGAATCTTTTGTAGTCAAATATTTTGCTTTAGCATTGGAGTTTAATTTAAATTTATAACTAGAGTTTTTCGTTTTAAAGGCGTCATCAGAATATAACTCTAGTTCAATAGGATTGGTGCTTTTTAGTCTGTTACAAGAAGCACAAGCTGGATATAAATTAAATAACGAAATACTTAAAAAAGGATAATCATCCTTTGAATGATAATGATCTACATCAAATTTAGCTGAATATTCTTTTTTAGAATTTTTAATTGCTGAAATAGTTAATTGAGAATTACAGTAAACACAAGCTTTTATACCTATTTCTTTAAAATATTTCGGATAAAAAGTATTTCTTAGACGTTTGTAATCAAGAGCAATTAATATTTTATCTTTAATCTTACTTTTAACCATCTTCCGAACACCTTTTACAGTTTTGGGAACCAATGGTACATTTCCTACTAAATCTTTTTCATTATGTAATTTTTTTGAATCCCATAATAGAAAGTCACTGTTATTTGTAAAAAGGTTAATTATACTTTTTAAATAATCTTTATCCTTCCTACTGGTAGTTGTAGTATCTAAAGCAATAAGTTTAGAAATGGCGGCTAATCTTTGCTGTTCAATTTCAATTTTAAATATTTTCTGAACATCATTAACTTTAGTTTTATGAATCGCAATCATTGTTGTCTTAATTTTTCAAGTCTGGCAATTTGAGAATCAATGTATTCATTCTTTTCTGAAGGGTAAGCCTCAGTAAATAACTCCATTAAGCTAGATGATAACATAGGCTCACCAATTAATTCTATAATTTTTTTACAATATTCTTTGTTAAACTTAGAATCAAAAATTTCTAGGTTATTTAATTTTACTTTTTTGCTTGCTAATTCATTTAAATATTGATTTTTATCTGCTTTACTGTTTGATTTCTTAATTAATAGTTGTAATTCATTTACACGAAACTGAAGTTTTTGAATATTTAAAAAATCAATCACTTTGTTAATTTCTGTTTTAGCAAATTCTCCCATAAAACCATTTTTTAAAAAGAACTCATTTGCTAATAAATCGTGGACGTTTGCTCCAAAAGTATTTTCTGAAACTTCATTCAACATCGTTTTACCATCCTCAAGTCTTAATAGATTTTGACTGGGAATATCAGAGAGAATAAATGGAGAATGTGTAACAAACAGAATATTAATTTTTAAAGTATCAAGTTGGTTATTTATTAGTCCTTGAATAATATTTTTCAATAATAGTCTTTGATACTCTGGATGAAAGTATAACTCAATTTCATCAAATATTAAATTTGCACAATCATATTTTTTTATTAATCTGGTATTTCTCACAGATTTAATATTATTCAAATGATATAACACAGTACTAGTAGTGTGAATTAACTGTTGTTCCCCAGAACTTAATTTATCAATTGAAATTGTATTATTTTGAGGGACATTTTCAATAAATTCATCAACTTCAATTTTTATGTAAAATATTGGTGGAGGTAATAATTCAATAAGAGGTCTATCTTTTCTCACATAATTATTTAGATCTTTAGATAGTATTAAAATATCGAATCCTTTTTTGTCAGCATATTGATGCCAAATAACATCATATAACTTTATAAAATTTATTACCTGTAATAACTTATTTGTAATATGACTTCTATTTTTTACATCACTGATAAAGAGTAAAAATTTGTCAATATCTACTCTTACTCTTGACTTTATATGTTTCCCATCCTTTAAAAATACTTTGTAATCAGGATACTTTTCACAAATAGAGAATATTTTATAAACGATATATTCGTAGCACTTTTCAATATAAGGATTTCTTTTTTTTGTGATTCTAAATTTTAACAGTGTTTTTAACAATACTTGATCGTAATCCCAATAGGTTTTAGGTTTTTCATCTACTACATAATCTTTTATTTGTATACCATTACTCAATGGATTATGTACACTTTCCCTCCAAAACAATTTAATGTTATTTTGACTGATAATTTTTGATTCTTGCTTTATATCAAAATTATTTGCTGAAAGATAAACAGTTAAATTATGAAAGGGTTTATTTTCTATTAAGATTTTTACTGCTTTTCTATTTTCTGTAATCTTTAAATGTGCATCATAATTATTATTATAATATTTTAAAATATTAAATAATAATCGCTGTTGTAATAAATCATGCTCATTATTTATATCTATTACACCTCCAAACTTACTACTTGCGCTTTCTCTTTTTGGATTTATTACTATAGGAATTTGATAAGAATCATTTTTGTGAAAGAGACCATCAATCCAATTATTGTTTGATTTTTTAAAACTAATAGAATTTCCTAAAATATGAGGATTAAAACTGTATATAGAATAATTGATTATTAATGTATAAAAAAAAGATTTTAATTTATCTTTCTCAATTCCAATTTTTTTTGAAATATTTCTAAGTGATTTAAATTTATTATTAAAAATACTTAATTCATAATATTGATTATCATTCAAAAAAAATATTTCTGAATTAATACCCCTACTTTTTGTAATAAATTCAATAGATTCTAATTCCGCATCCGTAACAATTTGTTTTCTGCCATCTATATCTACATTATCTAAATAATAACTAAATTGATTAATACTTGCAACAAACAGCTCTATTAAAGCACTTTTCCCACTACCATTTTTTCCGACTATTGCTGAAACACTTATGTTTTCTCCAAAAAGATTAATTGGAACTATTGATTCACTATAAATTTCAATGACTTCTCCCTTCTCGTTCTCTTTAAATTGAAATTCATTATAAAAAGTATAGAGATGATTTACTTTAAGGTTTTTTAAAAACTTACCATCACAACCAGTAGTCGGTCTTATAGCCAATAATTTAAAACTCATAGTTTTTAGTTTTTTAATTTAATTATCAATCAGTTATTAATTCTAAATGCTTTATAAACTCTTTACATTTACAAAAATTGTAGTAAGAATTCTTTAATGTTTCAATTTGAAATTTTAATGGCAAGAACTTACCATATTTTGAGAAATCCAGAATTTCAGGAGTATTCTCCAGAAGATTTTCTAAAATGAAATCGAAATTAATATTGGATGATTTTATACTTTTTATTTTTAAGATAAACTCTTCCTGGGAAGTTTTTATTTCAAAAGAAGAATCCAAGTCGGAGTAAATATTCTGAATTCCTAGAGTATCAAAAATAAGTTTAAGGGTTCTGTTTATTTTTGAGCCTGTAAAAGAGTAAAATATAAGATTTTTATTGGTTGAAAGTAATGGTCGTTCTTTGACAATATCTGAAAAATCAAAGACTGAAAATTCTTTCTGCATTTCCGATATAATGTCCTGACTTGGTTCATCAAGAAAATCATATTCTTTTTTAGAAACCAGTACTTCCAGCATTTTTTCTCTGATTTTATCTGCAATATTGGCACCGCTGCCCTCAAAGACTGGTTTCTTACCGTCTTTTGCAGGAGCTACTTCAATTTTCTTTGATTTTAAATCAATTGCTATGATTTTCCAGATTCTTGCAGATAGGTAAATATTTTCATCTTCTCTAATCTGTAGAGTTAGTGGAATTTCTCCCACCTTATTTCCTTTATGAGATACTTTGAATAAATTTTCGGTTTGAAAAACACTGTAAAACTCTCTGTTGTTAACAATTTTCTCTCCTTCAATTCCTAAAATCAATTCTGAACCTATTAATTCAAGAAGATCTTTTTCAACCAAAAACGCGATGATTTCTTCTGTTTCATTTTTTGGTATATTTTTGAAAGCAGAGTTATGATGTAATTCACTAAGCAAATTTTCTTTCGACATTCCAGAACTGCCTTTTACGATGGAAAGTATCTGGTGAAGTAAAATATCATAAGGCTTTTCATTCAAAGAAACCTGTTCAATGTACTTCTCATCATATAAAAGCCAACAGGCAACTGATTGTAATAATGTCCAACGATTGGTAGCATACAAAAACAAATTACTTGCTTTGTCATCTCTTCTGCCGCTTCTTCCAACTCTCTGGATTAGGGAAGCAATACTGTGTGTGGCATCAATCTGAACAACCTGGTCCACACTGCCAATATCAATTCCTAATTCCAATGTTGAAGTACAGGCGATACTGAAATTTTCATACGTGTTATTCTTTGCAAAGAATTCTACATATTCCCGGACTTCCTTATCTACGGAAGAATGATGGGAAAAGTAATTCTGATGTCCTCCGACTTTATCAGAAATCTTTCTCAATTTCACGGCAACTTCCTCAACTCTTCCCCTGGCATTTGGGAAAATCAATGATTTGCTATTTCTTGTTTGGATATATAAATCTTTTAATAATTCAAGAGGCAGTTCTGCACCGCTGCCTTCAAAATATCTGAATACTGCATTAATAGGTTTTGGGTTTGTATCCCGTATGATTTTTGTGTTCTCGACGTCTCCCAGAAAACTTTTCAGTTCTAAATATTGATTAGAATCACTGACGGTTGCAGAAAGTGCTATCGTTTTGAATCTGGTTTTATTTATTTTTTGCAACCTTGATAAAATAGATTGCAATTGAACACCTCTGTCGGAACCTAAAAAAGAATGAATCTCATCAATTACTACATATTCTAATGAAGCAAACAAATGTTTTACGTTATAGGGTTTATTCACAAACATTGCTTCCAAAGATTCCGGTGTAATCAGGACGATTCCGTTCGGATTTCTCAGCAGTTTATCTTTCTGACTTTTGCTCGCCTCACCGTGCCATTTGGTTACACTGATGTCCAAATATTCACACAATTCTTCAACACGACGGAACTGGTCATTAATCAAAGCAATCAATGGAGAAATATAAAGCACTTTCACACCCTCTTCTCTAAAATCTGTTCTTGATAAAATAGGTAGAAAAGCAGCTTCCGTTTTTCCGGAAGCTGTTCTGGAAATTAATACATAATTATTCTCAGTTGATAATATTCTTTGGATGGCTGCTTCCTGAATCGGTCGCAAACTTTCCCAGCCTTTGTCTCTGATATATTTCCTGATGGGTTCAGAAAGCAGATTGAACGCCGTCATAGTTCTTCAATACTATCCAGGATATTCAGGTCATTTGGCCGCTCGTCTTCAATTTCAATATCTCCAAACAACTGCTTTTTGTCAACATCCGGATTTTGACGAATGATATTCAGAATATTCAAGAAATCACGAATAACTTCTCTGGGTGTCAGAAATTCTGATGCACCTGGCTTGTTAAACATTTCTTCCATAAAAGCAGAAATCTCTTCATCAGAAATATTGATTTCAGTTTTATAATTGAAATCAAAGATTAATTTCAATTTTTTCAAAAGAACAAATATTTCGTTATGGTCCAAAGGCGTAAGTTTGATGACAGGCTGTGCAAAGTCACGCATTTCCAACGTTTCAAATTTGTTGGTCTGCAATCTGGATTTTAATGCCTGGTAACTAAACAAACCTCTTCTTTCGTTTTCAAGAAATTCTCTTGTACCTGCAAAATTGATGAATAGATTAGATACCTTTCCCTGAAAACAGTCATTGTAAATCGTAAGAATTTTCTCATAGTTTTTCTCACGCATTACGGAGGTGGAAATTTTGTAAAGGTTGATAGCTTCGTCAAGATTTATCATAAATCCGCTATATCCCATACTTACAAACAGCTTGCAGAAATTTTTGAGCATATCATAAAAATTCTGGTCATTGATAATCTCCCGAACACCCAAATCCTGTCTTGCTTCGGTCTTTGTTTTATATTCTCCCTTCAGCCACTTTAATGCATTCCTTCTTAAAAGTTCATCATTTTTGATATAGCCTTCGTAATATTTCACGATGACTGAACCAAAGTCAAAACCACCTACTTCGGTGATTTCGTTGATGGTTTTCATTATGGTGTTTTGAATGAGTCCAAGATATTCTTCATTACGGATATCAACCAATGAAATATTGTTTTCCTGCGCCGTTTTTGAAATAACCTGCTCTATCCATTTTTCTAATAAAGTCTGCAAAGCACCTCCTTCCGGCTTGGTCTGGATGGCAATATTGTCCATAATTGCCGAATATAATAAAACACTTTTGCCATCATTGGCATAAAGGCGGTTATCCGGAGTAAAATCTGCATTTGCAACCACAAATTTTTGTTTTAGGGCTACAGTATTAAGCAGATGAAGCATAAATGACTTACCGCTCCCGAAGTCTCCAATCCAGAATTTTGCAATGCTGTGTCCGTTCTTCACGTCATTCAGTGCAGTAATAAAGGCTTCTATTTCCTCTGTTCTTCCTACTGTTATATGCTGCACTCCAATTTTCGGAACAACTCCTCCTACAAGAGAGTTAATAATAGAGGTAGCTTCTTTCGGTTTAATATTATCAATCATTGTTTAATAGTTTTTTGTAATAATCTGGTGATATGGTAAAATAGTCGTCGTCTTCTTCAATCAATACATCATCCAGCGCTTCATAACAGGATTCATTAATTGAATCAATCACAGAGTTCATCATTTGGTTTTTACTTTTCAACGCTTCTTCCAATTCATTCCGTGGAATGCTGAAGCTGTTTTTTTCAAAAATTTCCAATACCTCTTTCTGAAGTTCTGAAAGGCGTAAATCTGAATTAAATCTTGATATGGCGGGTTCTGTATTATTATCGGTGGTTATATGAATCTGAACTTCTTCGGTTTCATTTTCTTCTACTGAATCCGATGTTTTTACTTCATCCTCCAATTCGTCCTGAAGATATTCATTCAGAAGATTGACCGTTCCGGAATGCTGTTTCTGAACTTCTTGTATTGAATTTCTGTCAATAACAATTTTTTTTCGTTTCGGCTCATATACAGAAGCAACTCTCTTCAAGGCATTTTCCAGTTGCCTGTCTTTAATAAAATCATTCAGAATTTCTTCAAAATCTCTCAATTGTTCACCAGTTTTAAAAAGACTTTTCTGAATGGTCTTATTCATCTGCTTGTTATTAAACTTTGATGATTTCAAATCGGAATCTATGTAATAAACAAAAAGCTTAAGAGAACTTGGCTTGTCCAGCTTCGCCATAAACCTGGAAGCTTCATAAAAAATATTTTCTACCGAAGGATTTTTTATGTTTTCATCGGCTAGTCTGATAATTTGATTTTCAAAGTCGGTTATATCCGTATAAGTTTGCGTTATTGTTTCAAATTTAGATTTCCAGCGGGTGGTATTGCTTTCGTTCAACAACTTTTCGGTTTCAGTATCAGGAGTAAGAATATTCTTCCGGTCATCAATGAAGAATACATCTAATTTTGAAATCACTTTTTCATAGTACGGTGTAAAAATTTCAGGTGAATTATAATTAAACTCTGCTGTCAGTTTCCTCTTATTTGAGTAGACCTCTCTGACATTGTTTTCGCTTAATTTAAGAATGTGTCCATAAATTTCACCTTTTACCGAATCAAAAGTATATTTATAATTCTGACTGCCTTTTCTGTACCTGTAATATTTTCTCACAATCAAATCAGACAATTCATCCATCAGGTTAACGAATGAATTATCACTGGAAACATAATTGCTCTGAAGAAATTCCACAGCTCTCAAAAACTGTTTCAGGATTTCAGTTTTACAGAATTCAGCACTATTAAAAACATTGGTTTGAAGCCAAATTCTGTTTAGGATTTCTTCTTGTTCAGTTGAAAGATTAAGCTTTTTCTTATATTTTTTGCCAAGTTTCCAGTAATCATAATCATATTGCTGATTTTTTTCTCTGAAATGTTCTGCTTCGTCATCCATATTATATCCTTCAAGCTTCTGTAGCAGAAATGACACACCATATGATTTTGTTCGCGGGAAAGTATTTCCTAACATATCCAATTGATGTTCGATTTTTTTATAATCCTTATGAACCTCAAAATCATTTAATAAATCAAAAAGTAGAATAAAAGCATAGTTTGTATTTCCATTCAGAGACAAAACATTCCCCCTTAAAAATTCCGTTCTAAACTTGTCATAAAAGTTTCGCTGCTCTTGTGTTGCGTAGTTAATTTCATCATAAGAGTAAACATACTGATGAGGCCAATAAGGAACAGAAGAATAAGATGATGACGAAGACGAAGATGGATACTCGGATGTAATCTTTATATTACTTATCAAAGTGCTCATCAAATCAGATACATCAATAATTGAATCATCTTTCATTTTAGATTCTACAGAATTTGTCTGGTTTTTAGGTTGGGTTGGGGTAACTTCGCTTCCTTTTTCGCTATACTTTTTTTGAGGCTGTACTTTTATAGGATTAGAACTTGTATTCTTAAAAGTCACTTTCTTTTTAGGTGTTTTCTTTTGGTTCTTGCTTATGGCAATGATAAAAAATAAAATTACCAGGATGATAAAAAAAGTCATATACACCTAAGTTTAAATGGCGTCAAACACATCAAATTCGTGAACCAAAACAATGGTATGTCCTGACTTTCTCAAGTCCAATGCTTTTTCTACTTTTCTACCATAGCAGGCATAGCTCCAGCAAGCATTGCTGGTATCGCCAATAATCAGATAATCTGTTTTCTTTGAAATAGAATTTACAGCGATGCCACCTTTCTCTTTAATGGCAGTCTGAAGTTCAGTTCTGGTCCCTCTGCTGAGAATCCCTGTGACACAGAATGTTTTGCTTTCAAAAATAATCTCAGGGTCAACTGCGCATATTCCGGAAATATTTATATCGGCCGTTGCTCTCTCAATTGATGCTTTTACCTCACTATTGCTAAGTTCAACGAATTGCTTGATAAATGCCATCAGTATTAATCTCTCGTCTTCATCAATCTTCTTATCAGAAACCACCGAAAGAACAAGACTTCGTATTTCATCATAAGGATAATAGGAATTCAGATGTTCATTTTCTGAAAGCCATTCGTGAAGTTTAAAAATTTCTGCATCATTGAGTTCTCCATCAGATAAAATTCCGTGAAAGATTCCTTGTAATTGTTGTAAGTCCGAAGTTATACCATTGTAATAAATGCTGTCGTGTTCATATTTTTGGCAAAGCCAATAAAGGTCTTCGATAGCTTCCTTTGGTGGAATACCATTAGACACCGTATTATCAATCAGTGACATAAATTCCCGAAAAGGGTTTTTGTTCACTAAATAATGGTGTTCTCTTGCCCATAACTGCAATTCTTTCATTTCATAAGAGTCTATTTTATCATCGGAAATAATTCCTAATAAAATGCCTTTGAGGGAATTGATTGCCTTATCAGCCCTTGCTTTAACGGTCACGATTTGCTGTTCTGAGTTTTCAAAGTTTGCCATAGTTTTTATATTTCTGTTCCATATTCAAGATTACAGTCTTTGAAACCCCACAAAATTAAATTATTAACGCTACTAAATTTTACGGATTTCCATAATTACTATTAAAATAAATTTAAAACTCTATAAAATTAATTAAAATTCTAATTTAAATATAAATTTTCTAAATGAAATTTCACAGTTTTACGAAATATTAGTTTCATTCATCTAAATTTTATAAAAAGACAATTAAAGGTTAAACTGTTTTATAAAAACCTATATCCTTATCTCTTCTTACGAACAAACTTCAACTCCCCACCAAAATCCAGCATCACCACCTGACTCCCCTGAAAAGGATTATACGACGGCTGATAATCAATATAGCCCGAATAATGGAGATTCTTCAGGCATTTGTGATAAGTGGCTTTTGAACGGATTTTACTGATACGCATCACCTCGTCGCGGGAAATACTGATCGGATTTCGGAAACGGCTGAAATTCCAGAACTGGAATAGAGCTAAATAGAGGCTGATGTGTGATGGATTAAGCGTATTATCTTGAGCCACCTTTTCATAGAAAGCTGTGAGGTGTTTTATATAATTCATAATTTGGTTTCGGTGTTGTGAACTACCATTGCTTCTTATTCAGCATTTTTTCGATGTCTTTGTAATTGTAATATAGTGTTCCTCAGACACGGGTATAAGATAAAGTTTCATTGATACGAAGGTTTTGTAATGTTCCAAAGGAAATTTTCAAGAGTTCTTTGACCTCTGACGAAGGAAGTCATAATTTCTGTTCGGAAACCTTGATATTAAATAGATTTTTAATGTCTTCAAGTAATTCGGTTTTGAATTCCTGAAGGTCTTCTTTTGTGATGAGGTTTATTATCATAGTTACTTCATTTTTGTTTTTTTTTGATTAAAATTTCTGCTACAAAGTTGAAACATCAAAACCGTGAAAACAATAGTAACAAAGGGACTTGGGCTAAATAAGAACAATCTGGATGAATCTGAAATCATCGGAGATTAAAAAAGAATATTTTGGGCTATTTTAGAATCTTTAACCCGATTTGTAGAGAAAAGAAAAACTAAGTTCCGAAGTTTTTCCCCCTTTTTGCAAAAAAGGCAAGAGGGTCTTTGTATATGGAAATTTGCTAAAATTTGTATATACAAAGACACATCTTGCTCTTCAAAACGACCATACTTTTCAGAGCTCTGAAAAAATAATGTAACCTATTGATTATAAACAATTTTCTAATTAATTACTTTAGAAACAAAAAAAAATTTAACCTGTATCTCTTTTGAGCAGGTTGTAAAATGAAGTTGTAGTTAGTTTGAGCAGGTTTTACAATTAAGCTGTAATTAATTTGCGCAGGTTTAGAAATACAACCTGTATTCCTTTTAAGCAGGTTTAGAAATATAACCTATAGCTATTTTGCACAGTGTTTGGAAATATTTTTTGATTTCTGTATTTTGTTTGGGGGAGCAAAATAGAATTCATTACTGGTATTCATATACAAATAAACATTTAAAATCTTTGCTTAGGGAATATTATTTCTATGTATTTTTAGATATTCCCAAGGTGACAGAGTATTACTATTCTGCTACAAACCCAATTTTTGAGATTTTGCCCCCTATTCCATTTTTCCTAAAGATTTGTATTAAGAAAAATAGAAGAAGAAAAGAAAAATAATACAAAACTGAATCATATAAATGATTTTGGAGTGGTATCATGTATTGGCTGGAGTATTGCATAGGTTATGTCTTTCGTCCCGAATGTAGTTGAACAAATACCAAACTCGTTGGAATGATGCAGGTCATCAGTCATTGGTTTTTGATAAGATCTTTTTAAAATAAATAAACTATTTTTACGAGTAATTACATTAAAAAATATTACTATAAAAATGATAGATTTATATAAATATTTAAATTCTATTTCTCCAATCTACGATATAACTTGGAATAATATTCGCGAATTATTTGTCGAGACCTCTTTAAAAAAAAATGAATATTTCATTAAAGATAATGAGATTGCAAAAAAAATAGGTTTTTTGAAAAATGGAGTTATAAGAGCTTTTTATAGAAATAATTTTGGAATCGAATATAATAAACATTTTTTTACTTCAGGCAATTTAGTAGCAGGATATTCATCATTAATAAATAAAGAACCTAATAAAATAAATCAACAGGCTCTTACAGATTGTCAATTATTTATTGCAGACTATAAAGATATAGTAAATCTTTATGAAAAACATCATGATTTTGAACGCTTTGGCAGAAAAATGGCCGAGTTATTTTTTGTAAATAAAGAGAAGCGTGAAGTTGATATTGTTATGCTAAATGCAGATGAGCGATATCTTATTTTCCAAAATGAATTTCCTGAACTGGAACAACTTATCCCGCAATATCATATTGCATCATATTTAGGAATAACCCCAACACAACTCAGTCGTATCAGAAGAGCATTTTATAAAAAATAATTTCTTTACATATGTAAATGCTTATGCAAATAGATTAAATTTTCTTTGTATCTAATTTTAAAATTTAGATAATGACAAAAAAAATTAATTTGACTTTATTCTTGGTATTATTGTCAGTTACTGCCGTCGCACAAAAAAAGATATTGTTTGTAATGAGTGCTGCTAAAGAATTGCAACTCAAAAATGGAAAAGTTTATAAAGAAACTGGAGTTTTTTTGAATGAATTTTTTATGACTTATAAAAATATTTCTCAATTAGGCTATGAGATTGATTTTGCAACACCAAATGGTGTAAAATCATCTATTGACAAAGAAAGCTTAAATAAAAAATATTGGAAAAATAAACCTGATCTTTTACTTGAAGCCCAATTATTTGTTCGTGACAACGAAAAATTTAATAAACCTGAAACACTTGAATATGCTTTAGAAAATGTAACTCAATATTCTGGAATTATAATTCCAGGAGGACAAGGTTTAATGGTAGATTTGATAAACGATTGGAAAATTCCGGAATTATTAAAAACAAATTTTAAGAATAAGAAAGTAATTGGTTTGATTTGCCACGCTCCGGCATTGATACTCTCTATTCCTAAAGAAGAAAATCCCTTTATCGGTTATAAAGTTAACTCTGTAACAGGATTGGAAGAACTTTTTATTGAAAATTTTGTAATGAAGGGCAAACCTGAAAATAGGAAAATAGCCCAACAACTAAAAAAAATGGGTTTGAAGCATAAAAAAGGAAGCCCGGCAGCGAATTTTGCAATTCGAGACAGAGAACTTATAACAAGCCAAAATCCGTATTCTAATCAGGCATTTATAAAATTATATTCGGAGGCATTGAAAGAATATGAATTAAAAAATACTTTGAAATAGAACCTATGAAATTATCTAACAATACTATTTTAATAACAGGCGGAACTTCAGGAATTGGTTTTGAAATGGTTCAGCAATTTTATAATCTTGATAATAAGTTAATTGTTACTTCCAGTAATCAACATAATCTGGACAAACTTAAAATTCAATTCCCTAAAATTGAAACAATAGTTTGTAATTTGGCTAATTTTTCATCAGTTCTATACTTTATAAACGAATGTTCAACTCGTTATAATGATATAAATATTGTGATCAATAATGCAGGTATTCAACATAACTACGATTGGATAGAAGAGAAAGATGGCTATAAAAAAATAGACGATGAAATTAGAATAAACCTAATAAGTCCCTTCCAGATTATCTATGGTTTACTTCCAATATTAATATCAAAAAAAAATTCTGCAATTGTAAATATATCATCTGGTCTTGCATTTGCACCAAAAAAATCTGCTCCTATTTATTGTTCCACAAAAGCGGCTGTCCATAATGGAACGAGGGCACTTCGTTATCAACTTGAAAATACAAATATTAAAGTTTTTGAAATAATTCCGCCATTGGTTGATACTAAAATGACAACAGGAAGAGGACAAGGGAAAATTTCAACTAAGCAACTTGTAGATGAGTTTCTTGATAATTTTAAGAAAGACAAACTTGAAAGTAGCATTGATAAAGTAAAAATTTTGAGGATCATACAAAGGTTATTCCCTAAATTAGCGGATAAAATTATGAAGAATAGAGGGTAATAATCAACTAATATCTAAATAACTTTTAATGAACAAAATCCCTGTAAGACAAATTGAAGAGCCTGATTTTTCCGATAGTTTTACTATTAAGGACATTGGTGCTTTGCTTTCGGGGAAAGATATGGTTCAGGAATTGCATAGGCACAATTTCTTTTTTGTGTTGGTTTTGAAAAAAGGAATCGGAATACATACGATAGATTTTATTTCCCACCCTGTTAATGATTATTCCGTCTTCTTTATGCAGCCCGGACAAGTACATCAATTGACGTTGAAAAACGGAAGCACAGGTTATTTGCTTCAGTTTAATGCCGATTTTTATTTACCCCGTGAGCAATCCGCTATTCAAATATTCCGAAAGGTAAGCACTAAGAATTATTGCCCGCTTAATGCTGAAAGAATAAAAAAATTAATTTCCATTTTGGATTATATTTTTCAGGAATACAACGAAAAGCAGGAACGATACAAGGATATAATTAAAGCGAATCTGGAAATTTTCTTCATTGAGTTGGTCAGACAAAGCAAAACTCCTGAAAGCCTGTCAAAAAATCAAAATTCTTATGCTCAGGAGCGGCTTGAAGAACTTTTAGAGTTATTGAGAAAGCATATTACCAACATTAAACAAGTCACACAATATGCAGATATGTTGCATCTTACAACTTATCAGTTAAATGCCATCACAAAAGAAACATTAGGAAAAACGGGTTCGCAGCTCATCAATGAACAAATCCTTCTCGAAGCCAAAAGGCAGCTCCTTGCCACATCCAATCAGGTCAATCAGATTGCTTACGATTTGGGTTACGAAGACGTATCTTACTTTATCCGCTTCTTCAAAAAACATACAGGGAATTCTCCGGAAATATTCAGGCAAAACTTTAAATAAGTACTGTTTAACAGTCAAAAAACAAGAAAAATTAAAAATTGTTTTCATATTGTTGTCGAATATACTATATTTGCAGCAACAAAATTTTCAAACAATGAGACGATTAGAATTTGCATCTCTACAAGTAAGAGATTTGGAAGTTTCAAAAGACTTCTACACCAATAAATTAGGATTTGAAGTATCCGAAATGTCAAACCCTTATGCCTGCGTTTTCAAATACAACAAAGGCGAAGCAAGTTTTGCAATAAGAACGCCTATGAGCAATATAGACGACAAAGAATTGGGTATTGGTGTTCAACTTTGGTTTGCTATTGACCGTACGATTGAAGACTTGCAGACAGACCTGACCGCTAAAAAAATTGCCATTTTAGGCACAATCAACACCACACCATTTGGAAAAACGCTGATAGTGAAGGACCCTGACGGTTATACTCTGACTTTTTTACAACCACACGCTTAAAATGAAGGACATTGAATTTAAGTTTAAAAGACCAAACGAGAGTCCCGGTTATTTACTTGGACAATTAACTATGTTGTGGCAACGTAAACTAAAAAAAGTTTTAGACCCTTTAAACCTTACACAAACACAGTTTGTTTTGTTAGCTGCATTAGGTTGGCTTTCAAAAACGAATAAGGTTGTTACACAGATAGACATTGCCAATCAGAGTAATTCCGATAGGATGATGGTGTCAAAAGTATTGCGAACTTTGCAAGACAAGAAATTTATCAGCAGGCAAGAACACCAAACCGATACAAGAGCCAAAGTAATTAAAATGACAAATGAAGGTGCGGAAGTTCTTCAAAAAGCATTGACAGCGGTTGAAAATGCCGATATAGATTTCTTTTCTGTTTTAGGTAACAAATTATCTTCATTTAATCAGAATATGATAGACTTAACCGAACAAAATAAAGATGAGTAAAAGCTCTTAGCACCGCTAACGGTTTGAGATAAAGCCCCAGAACTGTTAGCGGTAAAGCTAAATCTTCCTTATCTCTTTCTTCAAAAAACATACGAGAAATTCCCCGGAAATATTCAGGCAAAATTTTAAATAAGTCCTGTTTAACTTCATTTTTGTCCTACATAGCACTTTCATTACTGTTGTAATTTTGCAATATAAATAAGAAAGTAATAACACTATAAATTAGGACTTATGAATAATAATTCGTTTGATGAAGATTACAAAAAATTTTGGGATACCCGATACAAAAATCCTGAATATGCCTACGGCAAAAATCCCAACGATTTTTTTAAAGAACAAATTCAAAAGCTAAAACCAGCTTCCATTCTTTTGCCTGCCGATGGCGAAGCAAGAAATGGCGTCTATGCTGCTGAATTGGGATGGGATGTTACTTCGCTTGATTTGAGCATTGAAGCCAAAAATAAAGCTTGGGAATTGGCTGAAGAAAGACAAGTAAGCATTAATTATATCGTAGAAGACCTCGAAAATCTCGATTTTCCCAAATCATCTTTCGACGCAATTGCATTGATTTACGCTCATTTTTCCGCCGATAAAAAATCTCTCCTGCACAAGAAATTAAGCGAATGGCTGAAACCGGGCGGAACTATCATTTTTGAAGCATTCAGTAAAAATCATCTCCAATTGTTACAATCAAATCCAAAAATCGGCGGGCCAAAAGATATTGATATGTTGTTTTCAAAAGAGGAATTACTTGAAGATTTTCCGCAATATAAAATAAAAATACTTGAAGAAGCACAAATCCAAATCAAAGAAGGATTGTATCATAACGGAAGTGGCTCTGTAATTCGGTTTGTAGGCAAAAAACCATTCTAACCTTTGATAAAATATACAAATGAAAATCATCATACCTGAAAAACAAGAAAGCGGAAGTTTTTATTTTCCACCTTTAAAAACTTCCATTGCTTTTTCTATATAAACATCTTTTCCGTTTTTTAAATCTTCGGATGTTTCATTAACGATGATATCTGGCAAAACACCAATAGCGTGAAATCGGCTTCCATCTGGATTAATAACTTTCAGCCCGGTAAAAGAAATTTGAAAATCATTCAGCAAATCAATATCATTTCGGTTTCCGTTTGCTCCAGCTGTAGTTCTCCCAATGATGGTCACTAATTTGTAATGTTTTATGAATTGGGTGAACATTTCTGCATTGCTCACACTTCTTTCATCTACCAAAAGCACGTTATTTGTTTTTAGTGGATTGTCGGAAATAAAACTCCTATTTCGATGTCCGTTGCATTCCTCTGTAAAATATTTGAAATCCGGAAGATAAATTTCTCTACCGCAAAGCCATTTTGTAGTATCTTCTGGGAACAAATAATTAAGTAATAAATGGCTTTGATCGGTTCTTGGATATCCTCGCAAATCGATTATCAGATTTTTGTGTTTTCGGATGTTTGGAATTTCTTCTTCCATTTCCTTTGCAGAAAGTTTATCCATATTGACATAATAGGTTTCTGCATTTATTTCTTTCGATTTTGTAACATCATCTCTGGTATAGAAATCTGAATTGGCAATGTATTCTGTGTCTCTTTTCAGAGTAACATTTTCCCCGTTTTTCAATTGAAAATTGATAAAGCTGTCTTTGCTTCCTCGTATTGATAGTTGTGCAGAAATCCAATTTTTATATTGTTTGGAACCGGAAATATATTGCTGTAAACTATCAATATATTTTTTTGTTTCAATATCATCAATTTTTGTGATGATATCTCCTTTTTCAATACCATCAATTTTACCAATTGTATTTTTGACCATTAATTGGTTATTGATATATCGAACTGCAATTTTTGGTGCAAACTTTCTTGTTTCAGATAATCCCCTGTAATAAACTGCCATATGTCCGTCATCAAAATTGGAGGTAAATCTGCTTAATGTTAAATAATTATCATACTCATTTTTATCATCAAAAGCATCTTTTAATGATTTTTCTAAAACTGCATTCCAATCGGTTTTTATTACATCCTGATAAGGAGAAAAATTTTTGAAAATATTCCAGCTTATCATCACGTTTGCAATAGCAATATCTCTATTAAAAGGAATGTTTTTTAATAGGGATTGAATTTCGTTTAATTCTTTTTTATCAGTTTTTGGAAGTGTATTTTCTTCATCTGAATATACAAGTGTTGGAATAACTACCGTTAAATTACTTGACAAATTCAGTTTTACAAAATTATCCCAAGTCACATTGTATGGACTAATTCCATTTTCGGAATCATTCAGAAATTTGATTTCATTTTCGGTTCTTTTCAAAAGAAGTCTCGGGTTATTTGCTTTCCAATCTTGACTTGTTAATTTGGGAAGTTTATAAGGAAGCCAATCTTTATTTTTGTTCTGATACCAAAGTTTTACATTCCTAAATTCAGAATCAGATTTTGTACATAACAGTCCAAAATTAATTTTTTCTACAGGCAAATTGTTTTCTATGAGAAGTTCTTTCCTCTCCCATTCTTCGGAAGTTACAGGATTTCTTTGGTGTGTTTTGAAGTTTTCCTTTTTAATTCCCTTGTTGTACAGATTCGCATAAATATAACTTTCTCCACCATTACCGCTTTTGGCTTCATATGTAATCTTTACGTTAGAATACATCCCTTCCGGATTGAGATTGATAAAGACATAATTGAATTGTTTTTTTTCGGCATCACCACGATTGAATCTTCTGCTTACAAAAGCATTTCTTTTCTTTTTGGCATCTACACCTAACCCTTTATGAATCCAAAAAACCGGCACCAAATTGTTTTGATTCCACTGGTATTCTTTTCCTTCAAAAGAAATTGTTGGCGCAATCGGAACGAATAATTTTTTAAGAACGTTCTCAAACTCTTGTTGATTTTTTGTTTTTAAAATTTGTTCAGTTCCGTAAGCAGCGAATTGATTCCAATTAATTTTTGAATTTTCATCACTTGGATGAAAGTATCTTACCACACCATAAATTGCTGCGAAATCCTTTAGTTTCTGAATTTCAGTATTGGTTTGAGCAAAAAAGAATTGAGTTATAATTGTAAAGAAAAATAGAATTTTTAGTTTCATATTAAAAGTTTATTTTTTCAACGTGTCCAAAGAAATTAAGATTCGTATTAAAAATCTTCATTTTAATTCCTAAAACACTTATAAAATTTGTTTAGAAATGTTAAATATGATTTGTTTTATAACTTTTTTTAATAAAAATCTACTGTTATTAATGAATAGCCATTTTCATATTTTTTGCATCGATATAAAGTTGCTTTTGTAGAAATATTTTGTTTCCCAACATCCCAGACATTCCGGAGTATTTCATCAAATAATATTGAGATTTTGAATATCCATCCACATACGTTATTTCGTGAAGTGGGATTTTTGTGTGTTGAAATTCAATATTTTTATTCGTTTCTGCGGTGTAAGTGGTGAGAATATTGTCCCAAGATTTTCCTTTTTCTATTTTTATTTTTGATTTTTTCAATTTTGACTTTTCCCAGATTTCTTTAGTCGTCAAAAGTTCGAAAGCACTCGCTCCAGAATCGTAGAGAAATTTTTCATCTTTGCCGTCTAAAACTCCTGGAATAATGATTTTTCTTTTCTTGAATTTGAAATCAAAAATTTCTTTTTTTAAATAATTAGGCTCTGAATTAAGATTGAAAATCACATAATTATTTTCAAAATCAATCAATGTTTTTCTATTTTCCAGCAAATCAGTTCCGATAGTTCCAATAATATTGAGTTTATTCTTTTCAAGTTTTTTTCCAAAATCAATGATTTTAAATTGTTTGGATTTTACTTCACAATTCCCGATTTTGAAACTGCCTTTTGCAAGATTGTTTTGTACAGAAATCTGCCTGATTCCTGTAATGGAATTTTTGTAAAAAATGGTACTTGGACTTCCTGTGTCAAACTGCAAATAATAGGTTGTGGTATCCGTGTCAAAATGTATCGGCAAAAGCATTGCATCTTTTGTCCCGGTTTCCCATTTCATTGGGATTTTTCCACTTTCGTTTTTAACTTGTAAATGATTTTTTTCTGGTGAAAATTTTCGGTCAAAATAGAAATATCCCAAAACGATAGAAAGCAAAATTAAAACAGAAAAGGCAAGCAAAATTTTTTTAAATAGTTTCATTGATTTTTTTGTGCAATGTTCAGTAAAAATCAAGAAATTATTTGAAAAAAGAATACGACATTTTTACGACATTTAAGTGTCGTTCGTTATAAAAAACTGTTTTTCAGTGCTATTTTCAATTTATTAGTTTTATTCAAATTTATCCCATTAATTGTTACAATTAGTAGTTTCATTATTAAAAAAGTGAGTAATAGATAAATGAAAATTGGTTTTCTGATGAGAAATTCCTTCTGAACAAATGGACAAATGATTAAAGAAATGGATTGGAAAAATGCGAGAATAATTTGTATTTCAACTATTTTTTTTCCGAGATTTTTATTGAGTAAGTCTTTCGTTTTCGAAGTTAAAAACCAAGGGAAAATAATTCCACCAAACGGAATGACTAAAGCAGCAAGAGCAGAAAAATTGATAGTTTTTGCACGTTCTATATTTTCGGTTTCTTTTTCAAGTAAATTTTCCGGATTGGTTTCTAAAGTTTTTGCAATCGCATTTAGTGTAAAACCTTTTAGCGGACTCCCTGCTTCAATTCTTTGAATAGTTCTAAGTGAAACACCAGATTTTTCAGCAAGTTCACTTTGTGTAAGGTTTCTTTGTTCTCTCCAATATTTTACATTATTCATTTTTTGAACAGCATTTTAAATAGGGTGCCGATAAATTAGTAAAAAAATATCAAATAATTGAAAGTCAAAATAAATTTATACAAAGAAAAACTAAATGATATATAAAAAATAACAACTCCAGTATAAAAAACATATTGCACTTTTACACTTTAATTAGCTTGTTTTTTCATTTTCAAGAAGAACACATCTGGTGTAAACACTACAACTTATTCATAATATTCTGTCATCAAGCTCTTACGTTCTTTTGTTTCCAAATCGATATAATCACATTTCTTATATTGACAGAAAGACCCCATATCTTGATCACCATTTATAAATATGCCGCCTACCAATATCACATACTTACAAGGATAATTCGTTTCTTTTACCAATACTTCCATTCTATCATCAATAGCCTCGTACATCACTTCTGTAGCTTCGAAGATCTGATTTTCCGCATTTAGGATACGTTCTTTCTGATGGAGGAAGATCTGCTCAATAGTATTCATCTGAAAATCCAGAGAAGTAACATTCCCTTCTATGATCTGTCCTGCAGAAAGTTTTCCCAATGCGCCTTTTGCAGCACCACAACAAGCCGAATTGCTGCTCTGCCCTATTCTACTTATCTCCCCGATACTACCATCTTTAGTAATTCCGATATGTGGTGCATAAAAAATGATGACAGCACCATCTTCTGGCACGTGATGTGCAAAAGCATTCATTCCTGTGATTCCCGCAAATGGAAAACCATCAAGACCTCCCAAATGAAAAGGTCCCAGCATCTCATATGCTCTTGGTGGATATTGTATTGCATTGACATCATCACAGCACATACTATCTGCGTGCATCAATTGGTTTGGGTTTAAGCCGATATGCTTTTCTATAGTGTCTAATAGACGATTAACAGTATCGATAGAAGTTAATGCTTTGGGATACCATTTTTGTACCGCTTCTAAATGTTGATTATTCATCATTGTAATTTTTTATAAAATAATATTGTTTTGAGGTTGTATTGCTGGTGGGAGGTCTTTTTCGCCCAACATTTCACGCAGGTCAATTTCTATATTTCTGCTAATCTGTGTGATGGGGATATCATTGGCGCTTCCTTCAAATGGATTTTCTGTGCTTTCGCCAATCTGTTCCAGAACCAAAAATACCCAGCCCAGCAAAACACTGAATGGAATAACAAGCCAAATGATATTGTCCCCGAATTTTTCAATCATTTTCGAGATTTCGCCTATAAAACCAAGCGGTAACAGCAGGCATAAAGCATTCGTAAAATAGAGATTGATACTTGAAAACTGTCTCGGATAAGGAAAATTTTTAATGCGCTCACATTTCCCTTGTTGGTCGTATAATTCCTTTAATTGATTCTCTAGCGCAACATAATTATAATCAGATATTTTGCCTTCTTCATTTAATTTCTTTAACTGAGAAGATTGCAAAGTGATGGTTTGCGTCGCACGATTTTTTGTTGACAAAATATATTGACATTCTTCTTCACTAAGAAAACGTTTCAATTCTTCATCCAGATTGCTTTCCCACTCTGGCACATTGTAATATTTAAGATATTCTCGGTTATAACTTTTTGTCTTTACATTTTCCCAACTTTTAATTTCTCTTAGTTGAAAGCGCAATGCGGTAAGCCACGCAAAATGACGGTAAAAAATCTCTTGATGCAATTGATTTTCAAGAACTTTATCTTCCGAACGAACAAAATCTTTTACCATAATTCCAAAGGCTCGGCTATTATTGATTATAGCACCATAGATTTGTCTCGCTTCCCAAGTACGATTGTAAGTTTGTGTATTTTTAAATCCTGAAATAAAGGCTGTAGCGGTTCCCAACAACGCCACAGGAACCCAAGGAATGGCAAGCCATTTCCAATCCAGAAAATAGAAAAGAAGCGTGGGAACAATACTTAAAATAAGCATCTTATATATCTTGGCTCTTGTCCAAGGAATAAAATGTCTGAGTTTGTAATGAGAACTTATATTCATATTAATCTAATTTTTTGAAGAAAATTTACTTATTAAAATCCCGACCAAAACCACCGTATAAAACTGTCCTGCAATACCTATAAAAGCAGTGACAAGCTTGGTAATATGATGATTTGGGGTGATGTCTCCGAATCCTATACTAGTAAAGGTGATAGAACAAAAATAAACCAAATCTGTAAAAATGCTAGCTGGCGATGAAGTATCTATTCCTTTAAAAGACAACGGATTATAATATTCAAATGTTTGCAATAAAAAAACAGAAATTTCTATTAGTAAAAAGTAACCACATACAGATGCCGAAATAATATCAGTATTAATGTATCCCGGTTTTAGCAGGAACTTCAACAATTCGGTAAACAGAAAAGCAAAAAACAATACATAATTGATATTGAGAAAAGTAAAATACCAAGGTACATCTTTAAAAAAAGGAATCCCGATAGGCAAAAACAATACTACAATGAAGTGAAGATTCCTAAACCAGTGCCTCCAACTGTGTTTTCCTGTAAACATAAAAATACTTCCCAATCCTAATATTAGCATATTGATTGGCCATACAATTCGGGTATAGAAATCGAGATCTGTAAGAAAAATACCTACAAATAAATGCTGAACTAAAGCAAAAAGCAATAATTCGTACTTTTTATCCTGAAGAAATGCTATCGTTTTATTCATTAAAAATTAAGAACTTAAACTATTTAAATTGTCCTATATCTAATCGGTCAAATTTGCTATCTGCATTCTGATGGAATTTGAAAAATACTGGAAAAGTACCCCATTGTCCAGCTTTGAAGTTTCCTTTGACATCTTTTCCATCATTTCCTACGGTATCGATGGTTAGAAAAATCTCTTTTCCGCAAGCTTCCTTTACAAAGCCTTGAAAATTACGCAGATTCCCATCATCAGTCATTGTAGCATCGGCAGTAAAGTAAGATAGAAAAGTTTTGCTATCGCCAGCTTGCCAAGCTTCAAAAGCATTTTTTACAGTTTCGTTTATAAGTTTGCTTGTGTCCATTTTTTGTGCTTTTTTAATTGTTATTTCTTTTTTTTGAGTTTTTGATTGTCCGCAGGCTGTAAGCGAGAAACTTACTATAAGAATAGTAATAAGTGTTCGTGTTTTCATCATTAGAAAATTTAATTTATCAATGACCCGTTTTTAAATGGATGTTGTAAATAGATAATTATCAAATTTAATAACAGAAATGGCAATTCTATTGCAACGCCTTTCAAATCCTTGTCAAGCAGATGAAAACAGATAATCAATAAAATACCGGCTGCCATCAGAAAATTTCCCCAAACAAAGGTTTTCGGAAAAATAATTAGTAAACTGCTCAACATTGTTACCACTCCGATAACCATTAAGCCTGTCTTATTAATGTTCCATTTTCCAAACATTTCTATCATCTCTGATTTGCCCGAAAACATTGCCCATCCTTGCTTTAAACCCATAAATATGGCGACAAGCATTAATACAAAATTAATAATTTTTAGTATCATAATGTTCTATTTTCAAAATACACAAAGTGCCGACAATACTATATTGTCTGGCACTCAGGTTAATTATAAAATGTTTTATCTAGTAGTATAACCACCATTAGCAAAAATAGTTTGTCCGGTAATCCACCATCCGTCGCTTACTAAAAACTCTACCAAAGGTGCTATGTCTTTAATATTAGTTAATCCGCCTAAAGCAGCAGCAGATTTATGATAAGCTACAGCTTCAGGAGCTTCTTGTCCGTAGAAAAACGGTGTATCCATTGGTCCTGGAGCAACCGCCGTAACAGAAATTCCGCGATTACCAAATTCTTTGGAAGCGGCTCTTGTAAAATGTTCTACCGGTGCTTTCATTCCTTCGTAGGTAGAATACAAACCGGTGTATGCTGCCAACAGAGAAGTTACGATGGTACAAATTTTTCCATTATCATTCAGTTTTTTTCCGGCTTCCTGTATAAAGAAGTAAGCAACCTTAGAATTGATGTCACTCATACTGTCGTATTCTGCTTCAGTAGTATCTACAAAAGGTTTTTTAAGCACTTTCCCCACAGTATTGATGGCTACATCCACACCTCCGAATTTAACAATAGCTTCATCAAATAATTTAGCGATATTGCCTATATCCGTTAAATCTGCCTGAAATAAAAATGCTTCAGCTCCCAAAGCTTTTACATCTTCAAGCGTTTTTTCTGCATCTGCTTTTGTATTTTCGCTATTGTAATGAATAGCTAATTTTGCACCTTTAGTCGCAAAATTTCTGCTTAATAATCCGCCAAGGTTTTTTCCACCTCCCGCGATTAATACTACTTTTCCTTTTAAATCGTGTGTTGACATAAATGTATTATTTAAGTTAAAATTTATTTGTTAAAAAAATTTTTTCTATGGCAAGTTTTTAGTGATAGTTATTCCTGTAAGTACCGGGAGTTTCTCCGGTCATTTTTTTAAAAAATTTGGAAAAATTAGATGGATCGTAAGTTAATATTCTTGCGATTTCAGAAATAGTAAGCTTATTTTCCTGCAACATTTTTTTTGCTTCTTCAATAATTTTAAGATCATAAAAATAACAGGGATGGTTTCCGGTTTCTTTCTGAATAATATGTGTTAAATGCTTGTGAGATATACATAGTTTTGCAGCAATTTCATTAATTTTCATAAACTCTGCAGTATTCCCTGAAATTACTTCTGAAATATGATGATTTAAGAATATAAAATATTCTTCTGTGATTTCTACATTTCTTTTTGAAGAATCCTGTTTTGCTTTATTCATATCTTAAATTACAAAGATGCTTTTTTCGGTATATTTATTCATGGTGAACTTTTCACATATTATAATTTAATTATCCTTATTCAGTAATAATGTAAATATTTTTATAGCGGGTAGTTTTCAAAATGTACAAAGTCACTATATTTTTATAGAATAAGTTTACTTTAATTTATTCTTAAACAAAAGAAATACAATTTTAAATTCTGGTATATGATTTTTATAATAAAATATATTTCTTAGCGGAATACCAAAAATATATTCTGTAATAATAATATCATCCACTATGTCATCTTTCATAAGAAATGCTATTTCATCTTTTAAAATAAAGTTTCTTCTTTTATTATAAAACCAAACTTCATTATTTTCATAATAAGTATGAGGTAATCCTAATTTTTGTAAGACAAATTCACTATTCCTCTCTAAATAAAGGTTTAAATAATGCTTTATTTTTTGTATTTGTTTATTGTCCATTCAATAAAATTGTATTTCCTATAATCTTCTTTAATTATTTATCCTGTTTGTAATGTGCCAAATGTCTTTTTCACATCTGAAAACAGATAATTTATGGTTTCCAGAAACTCCAAATAGTTCCATTATATACTGCGAGCTGTTTCTTTACCGTATCATACACCATCATACCTGGTGAGGGGTTTTGTATGGTAAGGTGCGGGCTTGCTACATTTGGCAAAACCATCGCTTTGTTTGTGTCTGTCAGTACAAGAATACCTTGTGTAGTATCTGTAGCTCCGTTAGCCCCTATGGCGGACTTGGCATTTTCGAGTTCTTTCTTACCATCCTGTAATGATGAATCAACGGCATTGAACTGTGTGAAAGTAACATTATTATTAGACGCATCTTTTACAATTAAAGGAAATGCAGGATCGCCAGTAAGGTCAAACCATACTCCATTCTTTCTGTATTTCATTTTCTTGTCTGAAAGATCAAAAATAATGGTTCCATCTACCACCGTTCCCTGCATTCCTCTGTAACCTGCACCTGTAGATGAATTATAGATTACAGGATTATCAGCAACAGTGGATACCCATGGTGCTACGATTCCTTTGGCATTATCTGAAGAATCATAAAATTCAAGAGATACATTTGGATTATTGGTAATACCGTCTGCTAATTTGGTGATGCTTTGTTTTCCTATTGCAACCTGAGAAAATAAAGCTTCGGCATAAAATATAGACAGGGTTATTATAAACTTTTTCATTTGTATATTATGTTTTAAGTTATAAGGTTTTAAAAAGTGAGAATTTTAGAAAGTGAAGAGACCAGCTCTCACTTTCTAACTTCTTCACGTTTTAGAAAATTTAGTCCGGACAAGCCTGTGTGTTCATACAATGCCAGCCAGGAGTAGCATCTCCTTCTTTGGTGGTATACACTTTCAGACAGTCTGCTTCTTCGTCGTATACCATCATTCCTTCTATCGGATTGGCAATTGTACTCAATGCAGCGGTTGTAGGAATCCTGTTTACAACAAATCCTTTTTCTTTGGATTCTAAAGCTGTCCATGCTCCTTTGCGTACCATTGGCCAGTTGCTGTTATTTACACCTGCTCTTCCTAATGCCGTAATACCATGTTTGGTTTCTAAAACTGTTCCGGAAACTGCTGCTGGTTTGTAGCAAGCTGTTGCACAAACCTTGGCAAAAGTAATAGAGCTGTCTTCCCAGAAAGTTACTCCTCTTACACTAGCAGTTCCGATATTGTTATCTACGAAACTGGTTCCGTTAGAAAATGCAGAGTAACGCCATGTATAAGAACCTCCTGGCATCATTGCACTGCTATTCACAGCTTCTGATCCGTCATTTCTGATTGCGGGGTTGGCAAGTTGTTTTATCCAGAATCCAGATTGATTATTTGAAATAGTAGCAAACCTGTTTCCATTAGCATACGCATTAAGCACATGTGTTTTTACTACATATCCTGCTGGTGTTGCTGGATAATTACCGATGCTGATATTGAAGCTACCTAAAGGATTCAACTCTCCACCTGCAATTTTGCTTGTGAATATGTTATCAATATGATTATTCGATACCATAAGAGTTTCAATAGTAGAATTATTGGCAGGCAAGCCATTATATAATCTCCCTGTTCCCGCTGAGGTTTTCGGCGCAATCACAACAAAAGAGTTTGCACCTATAACCTGTTTACCTAATCCTTCCCATTGGTTATCTACCCCCAGTCTATTATTAAGATCACTATAAGTTACCGGTACGGTAAATTGATTACCTATACTTGGTATAGCAGTACCACTGGATAATTTGTAAATCATATTTACAGTACCTCCATTTGGTGCTATTGCATTAGCTGCTAATGTAGCATCTACATCTATAGTATAGGTAGTCTCGTCTGAGATACAGCCGTATATGGTTGTATTTACCGTAGAACTGTTATTGGTAAGATCCGTGTCATTAGCGAATTCTACGCTTGCGACATTATTAATTACCGATCCTTCAACTGTTCCTACTGTTCCTGTAACGATAAATCTAACCGTACTACCATCTGGTAATGATGGTATCGTGAGCCCGGCGCCTTGCAATTCTGCAACGGTTACAGAAGCAGGGCAAGTAGCAGTACCTAAAGTACCAGCACCTGCAATACATGCAACACTTGTTGCCGTGAAATTAGGAACTGCAGGATCCTTTACAATCACATTACCTGCATTACTTGGTCCATTGTTGGTCACATTGATGGTGTAGGATATGTTGCTACCTACCTGAGCAGATAAAGGACCAATCTTATTCACCTGTACATCAGCGTCTACCGCTGCTGCTGCACATAATATATCAATAAGACCTGTGTTGTACGTATATTTTGGTACACTAGTTCCAATACCGGTAGTACCATTTCCTATAGTACCATAAGAATAGGTACCTACAAAACCGAAATACAGATTATCTTTTTTATAGTTCATCGTGAATCTTCCACCTGTTTCCAGAGCGGTTATTTCATCACTCAGACCCATTCCGTCTGCATTGGTAGTATTACCCGGCATATAGGTAGGGTCATAATTAGTTGTTGCAGTAGTTTGACCTAATTTATAGCTATAATTATCTCCCCATCCCCATTGCTTTTTATCGTTGGTTAATACATTAATTGTTGGATGTATGTCATTACCATGTTCACTTGGAGAGATCCATGCGATATTTCCACCTAATGTATGAGTACCGGAAGTAGCCGTTACCTCTTTCCATACATTACTAGTGGTTACAGTACCATCGCCCAATTGTCTTGCTGTATTATCCCCCATTGCATAAAGCTTCCCATTGGTTGCTAAAAGGTAATAAGTGTGCTTGCCACCAGCTTGACTGGCTGTCATCCCGATCATTTTTGGGGTAATGCCATTAGGAACTGCGACTTCTGTTGCAAAGGCTCTATCGGTTCCGGTAAGAGCTACATCAGTACCATCACCAATAAAAGTACCTAACCCCCATGTAAACAGCTTACCTTCTGAGGTTAATGCAAACTTAGCACTACCTGTACCACGTACTGCAACAACATTGTTAAGTGTTGTGGTTGCAGAAGTTTGTACACGGTGCCAGATATTATTGTTAGCTGTATTCACCTGCATACCATCTCCATAAAGATAAATATTACCAGATGTACCTGCCAAAGCATTCATTGTCCAGGCTTCACCTAAACAAGTTACAATAGCCAATGATCCATTAGAACCAAACATCATTTTTACATCTGCCGGGGCAACATTTGCTGGTAAACCATCAGTTTTGCCATCAACAGTTATTTTGCTAAATCCGTTTGTAGTGGTGTTGCTGTTCTTCACCGCCCATGGAATAAGGTACGCACCACCATAGGTATAAAGCCCATCTGTAGTTAATAAAGCTATGTTTGGTGAGGTACTGGCACCACCAAGTGTTGCTTTCAATAGTGTCCCCGTATAGCTGAAACCATTCGCAGAGGTAATATCCGTTGGGATGAACAAGTTGGCAGATGGCCCACCTGCAGATGCTGCTCCTTGTCCCCAAATTTTATACGGACCATTTTTCTCTTTTGCTATAATAGTATGATCACCTGCTACCAAATTGTCATACTCTACGGTATTAGGGTTTGTTGCATTTAGGTAAGTATTCTCGTTACAACCTGTTGTACAGTAGCTTACCAAAGCACAACTTGCATACTCCGGGTCTGTAGATACATAATTCTTAACTACGACTGTTGAATAAGCAGGGTCGAAGCAGTCTGCTACATTTGTACTAATATTAAATGCATAATAAGTACCCGTTCCTACTGCTGCAGGGTTGGTTACCTGTGTACCTGTTACTCTTGTGGTGGTTGTCCACCATTCTACAACCGTATTGGCTGGTGGTGCAGCAAGCAAGGCTGTAGATAAATCTGCCGTAGTATTAAGACATATCTTAAGCTCTGCTTTTACAACTGGTGCAGAAACTTCTGCTCCACAAACATTAATTGTACCCGTACTGTAGCTATATGTACCTATATAAGAATTTTGTGATGAGCCAGATCCCATAGAACCATTAATATAATGCCCTGTATAACCAAACTTACGGCTGCATTGTTTTATATTCATCGTGGTATGCCCACCTGTTTCTACTGCGATAATAATATCTGTTTCTTTCAAACCATTGGCAGCTGTACTTCTACCTGGCATATAAGTAGGATCCATTGGATTACTAGCACCACCAAGCATACCAATATCATTGTCTCCCCATGCCCATTGCTTACCTCCAGTGGTCAGTACGTTGATTGAAGCAGCATATCCGTCATGTTCCTCTGGCGATATCCATACGATGTCATCCAATACGCCTATGCCTTGGCCAAGTTGATTAGTTATCTTTTGAGGGCGTACCCAATTAGTTCGTTCTGTTGTTGTACCATCTCCCAATTGTTTATAAACATTATTACCCATCGAAAACAATCTGTTATTGGTATCTAAAAGATAATAGGATACAACACTACTAGCGGCGCTTGTCATTCCGATCATTTTGGGTGTTACAGTGCCAAAGCCTGTTGGTAGTGCAACCTCGGTCGCATAATAGCGTGCTGAAGCTGGCTGTCCGTCATTAATATAAGTTCGTCTTCCCCAAGTATAAAGCTTACCATCACTTGTCTGAGCAAACAAAGAAAGTGGTGTACCTCTTACAGCTACAACATTAGTAAGATTGGTATTGGCATCTGTTTTTACCCTTGTCCATTTTTTTGTAGAATTGTTATTTGTTCCATCTCCGTTTTTTTCACCTGTAATCGAATATACCCAAGCTTCACCAGAGCAGGTTGTAATGGCCATACCTCCAAAACTACCAAACATCATCTTCACATCTGTAGGGCTTACTCCTGGTGGTAAACCATCGGCTTTGCCATCAACCGTAACTTTCCCAAAAGTAATTGAGGAATAAACTCCAGATAGTAAGGACCCTGTAGTTCCCCAGGCATACAATCCATCTGTAGTTAATAGAGCAAACTGTGACCCGTTTTGACCTAGACTTGCCACTGTTGCTTTTAGCGGTGTACCGGTATAGTTATATCCATTGGCAGGAGTTACTGCTAAAGGCGAAAGATTGGATCCACTATTCGGTGCACTATTTTCCCCCCACGCCTTAAAGGTACCGTCTGCCTCTTTTATAATAGTAGCGTGAAAGCTAGATACCATGTTATCATACTCAATAGTATTAGGGTCAGATGTATTAAGGTAGGTATTGGTGTTACAGCCATTTACACAGTAATTTTCCAAAAAGCCTGCAAAAGTAAAGAACTGCCCGTTTCCTAAGGTTACATTGGCAGTATTGTAAACTACCCCGTTTACAGTAACTTCCGTAGCCATTGGAGTAAAAGTATCCAATGCATCAAAAAGAGCATCCGGAGACTGTACCAGATAAAGGTTTTTCACTCCTTGTCCTTTTGGCAATGCCACTGTTACTGTACCTACACTGTTGGTATTCTGTACTTTCCAAATGGCATCAAAATGAGAATTAACCTCACCGTTAGTACCAGCAGTATAGGATAGTGGAACTCTAAGACTTTGCTCCAAACCATTATCTCCTGTAAGAAGAAATTGTCCTTCTGTAAGGGTATTGGTATTGTCAGCATTGGTATTAAATAAAGTATTACCAGCACCTATAATCAATTTTTGATTAGCATTTACACTTTTAGATTGTTTTTGGTATAAGGCAGAAATATTATCTCTTGCTATACCAAATACATTATTGTAATAAGTATTATTAACCGTTCCGTCCCAAACCGTTGAGCCATTAGAACTCAGATAATTTCTGTTTTGTATTTTATCTAAAGTTTGTCCGTATTTGATGGCAAGATAAGATTCAACCTTGTTTACTTCTATATCAGTCAGCTTATTAGGAAAGATAATCATTTCATTCTGTTGTCCTACCAATTGTGCTCCTGCATCTGCCTTGCCCACCATCAAGGCATTACGGGTTGTAGCTGTATTTACATTTTGAATGTTGGTATTGTAGGTTTGATGAAAACCGTTTAAGGTAATATCTACCGCATTATTTCCGCTGGTTCCGGCACCATTTTGCCATGTACCTCCCCCTATGTAATATCCATTGATAGTATAGGTACTTTGAGGGTCGTACTCCCCAATTACAGGATAGAATAAAAATTTATTTCCTGTAAAGCTGTATAACCCCGGATCATCCATTGCATTTCCGGCTCCGGATGCTCCAAAGCCAAATAATGAAGATGCTGCACTGGTTGTATTCCCCGCAGAGAATAAAGCTCCTTTACTTCTGTCCAAGATATATCCTTGCGCATCTGCTGGATCATACTGCATCCATTTTTGTGTTCCGTCATAATTTACCGTCGGGTTAAAGTTCACTAGCGTGGTAGTGCTTGAAAACTGAGGACGATAAGTCGTTGTAGATTGAGATAATGTAAAAGGTTTATTGTTAAACTCGTTCCATTGCTGAACAGTTGCATTATCCGCAGCTACCGTTATGCCTGAATCAGAGAATAGGGTTGATGCCGCATCTGCTCTGTACCAAGCAGATGAAAATACACCACCCGGCGCACAGACAAAGCCTGCTAAAGTGAAGAACTGCCCGTTTGCTAAAGTTACATTTGCAATGTTATATACCACACCGTTTACAGTAACTTCTGCAGTCATTGGTGTAAAGTTATTACCAGTGGCAAATGTCTGGTCAGTCGATTGTACCAAATACAAGTTCTTCACACCTTTAGGCCATGCAACCGTAACTGTACCTACACCGTTTGTATTCTGCACTTTCCATACGGATTCAAAACGGAAATTAGCCTCACCGTTAGTACCAGCAGTATAAGATAATGGTATTTTAAGACTTTGCTCCAAACCATTATCTCCAGTAATTAAAAACTGACCATCTGTCAATGCATTGGTATTGGCAGCATTTGTATTTGCTAATGTATTTCCAGCCCCTATAATTAGTTTTTGATTAGGGTTTTCGCTTCTTGATTGTTTTTGGTATAATGCTGAACCATTATCTCTTGCAATACCGAGAATATTATTCTGGTAGGTAGCAGAGGTGTTCCAAACTACGGTGTTATTTGAGCTTATATAATCTCCTAAAAGAGTTGTGCCCCATTTCACGGATAGATAAGAATCTACACGGGCTTTTTCTGCTGCAGTAAGTGGATTTGCAAATACAATAGCCTCATTCATCTGTCCGTCATGGCTTCCCCAGTTGGTATCACGGCCTATTCTGAAAATACGGGCAGTAGTTTCCGTTCCTGCTACATTAGCACGATTATTATATACAGATTCGCTGCCGTTCAACCATACTTTTGTCAATAGGTTTGATGCAGTAGAGCCAGCCCCATTTATCCAAGAAGACCCTGCTACAAAAGGATTTTTAGCAGCAAACGAATTGGTGGAAAGAGTCGCATAATTAGCGTTACCCGTATTCGCATAGAATAATAGCTTGTCATATGGCGCAGCGTTATTGGTATGCAACCCTGGATAATCCATTGTTGCATCAAATCCTGCTAAACCTGCAGCACCAAGGGTATTCATTTTACCGGCTATATAGATGCTCCCCTGGGTACGGTTTATTATAGCATTTCCTGTCCCCGGATCTGCAGCCATAAAGCCTCCCTGTGCTGTTGAGTGACCTGCAGAAGTAAATGTTACAGTGGGATTAAAATTAGCTAATGTAGTCTGGTTAGAGAAAATAGGCTTTTGTGCTGCAATTGCCTGAACAAGGTTGTAACCTGTCCCCATTTGATCATTCCATTGTTGAATGGCCGCATTGTCTGTTGCTAATGTTGTGCCTGAATTGGAATAAACAGCTGCGTCTGCCTTGTACCATACAGTAGCTGTAACTCCGCCCGGCGACTGCGCAAATATCATACTACTCCAAAAGAGTAGTGCAATATAGAAAAGGTTTTGTTGTTTCATTGTTTTCATTTTTTGTGTCATTTCATATTTTATATGTTTTTATTTGTTAATAGAGCCTTTGGCTTTGCTACTTGTTATCCCGACGGAAAAGGTGTCTGCTTATTTAAAAGATCCTTTGACTGTTTCGCTGCGTTTTACAATCTGGAGGGTAAGACTCTTTTGTTCGCTCAAACAAAGAGTATTTGCTAAGACAGACAAAACACTTTTGCCTGCCTATACAAAAACCAATGACTAAGTAACACTTAGGGTTTTGTCAAAAATCGCTGTGCGAGGTTCTTTTAATAAAGAACCTACAGCATACTGCGTTATAACTTCCAGCGTATAGCTGCCGACATTCAATGCAGGAATTATCACGATAAGTTCAGAAGGATTGTTAATTACCAAATCACGTGTATCCACGGAGCTACGCTCGTTTGTGGTAATGTTTACGAAGAATATTCCGTTGGCGCTGTTATCGCCGGCTATTTTAATTTTGTTTCCGCTTATTTTCAGGTTTTTGCCCGGAGTAAGAAGGTTATTTACAGTACCGCTTTTCACATCGGTTACCTGAAAAATTGATGATGAGGTATCTGCTACACCAAGAATATTGATTTCAATATTGGGAATCTCGGCTCTGAGCTTCTCTCCCTGATTAAACTGGAACAAGATGGTGTGTTTCTCACTGTTGAAAGTTTCCAAAGGGCTGTCGAATACGCCGCGTATTTGTGTGCCTGCGGTAAAGTATCCTGTATTGATGGAGTAACCATCACACATTTGGTATGCCATTTCTTTAAGAAATAATTCTGTGGCATGCTCCATTGCGGCAGGGTTTACATCTGCACCACCACGGGAGACCGCAGATTCACAGATTTGCTTTACATTGAGTGACTGCTCACTTACGGTGCGGGCGATAAAATCATTAGGGTTGTCTTTGGTTAAAAAGTTATTGTAGAGATAAGCTTTAATTTTGTGTAAAATTGCCATTTGTGTAATTTTTATTATTATGTTTTTTTAGTTTCTTTTTTATGCTTTAATAATCTGTATTGGCTTTTACTCTTAATAATCATATTGCTGTAATTCTCTGAACAAGCCAACTTATCAAGATATTAAGTCATGTTTTTCTACCATATCTAAAGTCTCCTAAGAAGTGTTTGTATTAAAACCTACTCGTGCAAAAGCTAATCCTGAGTTGAATAAATAGAGTTCCTCTAAGAAAATGAAGCTTTTTAGTGTTTTTAAGAATATGTTATAATGGCTTCAGCTAAAGTTTTAATCTATTAATCATAGATAAATAGTGCTTAGAACAGATAATCTTTATTACCTATTAAAAGTATTGGAAGGAGCCAAAATTTGAAATTGTAAAACTTATATTCTATAGAAAATATACTTTTTGATATGGTGATTATAATAAATAATGAATAGTTTGATACATGAATATGAAATAAGCGTAAGTCTTAACGGTGGAAAGATATACGTTTAATAAGAAGGAGGCGGCCGAGTAAAAAACGAAGAATTGACCAAGCCCCCTTTAAGAAAAAAAGAAATTGTATATAGGGAATTTGTGTTTAATGAAAATGGAGTCTGATGATACACTGTATAATTTAGAATAGCAATTTTTGAAATGGTATTGGTAAGAGTTGCTACTCTAAATTGTTGTTTAGATGATTTAAAACTATCTTCAGAATTACGGGAAGACAGTTGAGTATTCACTTCTGGCAATTTTGTAATTTGCTCAGTTTTTACTTTTTTCAGAATTTTCTCAGTAACTGCCAGTTTTGTAATTTTCTTTAATTCTTTATGCTGAGTATATTTTTTATCTTCGGCATTTATTGGCTGAATATTCTGAGAGATATTTTCTATCCCATAAACAACAGTACCTTCGTTTATGTGAATTACAGATAAAGTTAGCTCCTCTTTTTGAATAGCCTGATCGGAATCTATGGTATTTACTAAGCCTGAATTTTCAGAAGCAAAAATCTTTGTGGAAAATAATAACAGAAGTAATGAAACAAGAAACCCTAATTTCCACATGATACAACGAGGTATCATATTTTCCAAAATAGAGAATTTATCTTTTATCATTATCAATGGTTTTTATTTTTCATTTCACTAAAAAAGTGAGGATGAAACTGTTCTAAGTAAACAGAGACAATATTACATTGATATTATCCACAAAAAAAAAGAATGCTATCCGCATTTCTGTAATTCTGATAAAATTTATTGTTTTACAAATTAAACATATTGACTATCATACAATTAAACAATAAAACAAAAATCACACAATAGTGATTATAATTCTAAAATATGACAAATAAAGATATATATAATGCCAATATATATCTTTGCTTAATAAAAAAATGATAAAATAGCTAGTGAATTTTGAAAAAAAATTGAACCTACAAAAGAGATGAGTTAAGCTTTTTTAAATCAAAACAAGTAATTATTTTTCTAAAAAATAATTTGTAAACCGTAAAAACTTAAGAAAAATTTATGTCTAAAAACTACTTTACTTATTATTCAGATAAAGTTAATCATTTCGATATCTATTTTATTTTTTATAAATGAGAAAGCCTAAAGCTACATATTATCTTCTTCATTTAACTTTTGAATAAAATAAGCAGGTGTTACTTCATTTATTTTTTTAAAAGCAACAAAAAAAGCCTGAGGCGATGTGTAGCCGCAAATTTCTGCCAAATAGCTGATTTTATAATCACGGTATTTTGGCTCATTATACAGCTTATGAACAATATAATTGATCTTCAAATGATTAATATAACTGCTGAAGTTATGAGATTTTTTATTTTTTATAATTTCCGAAAGATATTTTGAATTGGTATTCATCTGACCAGAGAGCATCCCGATTGTGAGGTCTTTTTTAAGGAATTCTTCAGAATTTTCAAAAGCTTCTAACTGAGTAATAATTCTTTCTTCTGTTTCATTTGATATTTCTCCTTTTTTTATAATATTAGCTTGCCTTTTTTGTGCAACAGGTTCTTCTCTCAATTTTTCTAGTATTTGTTTGTACTTTCTGTGGAGTCTTTTAATTCTTCTTCTCCATACTATAAATATACATCCTCCAACAATGAGGGCTGAAATACCGATAATTATCCATTGCTTTTTAGAACTTTCTTTATGTTCATTATTTGCTTCAGTTACTATTTTTTTCATCATAGTATTTGCATTTGTTCTATCAACATTTGCAAGGCTGTCTTTAAGAAAAGTATATTCGTTCATATAAAGTTTAGACTTTTCTTTTTCTCCTATTTCCATATAAGAGTTTGATAAAAATTCAAATGATTCAACTCTATGGTATGGCTCTCTAAAGCGTTTTTCCAGTTCTAATGCCTGCTTTGCATATCCTATTGATTTTTCATATTCCTTTTTCTCCATATACAACCAACTTAACTGGTTTAGCATCATAATTTTATTACGTTGGGGTGTATTATACTTTTTGTCCTGATAAATCCTTTGTCCATTTAAAAGATACTTCTCAGCCAATTCTAAACTTCCTTTAATATTGCTCTCTTCTAGATAGAATATTCCCAAACGCATTTCAGTAAAAGCTATCTGATCATATTTAAAATCTTTTTTTACTGTACTATTGTCATCACTAACCTGCTTTGCAAGCTCAATGCTTTTTTTGTAAGTATATAATAATGAATCTCTTAAATTTTTATTTTCAAATCTTTTAAGGTTATAATTTAAGCCTATATTTTGGTAGCATAAAGATAAATAATATAGTTTTTTATCCCTGTCTTTAATCATTTTTGCATAACTAATTGCTATCTTTAAATCTTTCAGACTTGCATCATTCAAGCCTAGATATCCTAAAGCCAGAGCATTTCTTCTATATATATTTGAGATATAACCATAGATGTCGTTTTTATCTTTTGCTACTTTTTTTAACTCTATCCCCAATTCAAGAACTTCTTGATTTCTATTTTGGTCTAAATACAGTCTCATCAAAAGGTCACCGCTTTGCAAAACTCCATTATCGTAGCTTAATTTCTTAGACTCAGATTTTAACTGAAGTAAGTCTCTCTCTTGCTGCTTCTGATTACCATTAAGATTTTGTACAATTGTCTTTAATCTTTTATCAATGTTAACTTCAGCTGTATTATTTTGGGCAAAGATTAGATGAAAAGTAAAAAATAAAAAGTAAAAGATTTTTCTCATAAATAGAAATTTATAAATAATACGAAGTAAATTAAGAGGACTATACTTGATACCAAAAATATATAAATTGATATTGATTAATTTGTAATAGTTACGACTTAGTCTGATATAAGGCAAATTTTCACTATAATTGTGTTGGATTTTCTGAAACATAATTTGTTGAAATAATTTTTCCAAAATTAGGAAAAAAATCCCCCACTGCCCAGATTCCAGTCAGTTAGATTATTTTTGTTGGGTTTCTCCTCAGCTTTGCCTGCTCCCTCTTCATCTGACAGAGGCAAAGATACAACATTTTGATAATGAGTATTCTTGCAAAAGATCTTCGGATGAAAACCGAATTTGATTATATGATGGATAAAATATTGAATCCCAAAAAACAAAAAAGAGAACTGAGTGAATCGGTTCTCCTTTTTTAATTAATTTATGTAAACATATATAATTACCAAAAAAATTATGGAATTGAAAAGCAGTTGTAAAAAAAAAGTGAAATGGTTAAATTTAAAATATTAGAGTTCAATCTGGATAAGCACCCCAAAATGTTAGAATTGTAAACTTTAACAAAAAAATAAACCTCGCTTAAAGAGCTTAAACGGGGTCTCATTTTTATGATTTTTAGATTGCTGTGAAAAACTGAGGGTTATGCCATAGCAACCGCTTTTAGTTATTCGCCCTTATCTTGCTTGTTTTAGTTCGGTTGGTGTAACTCCAAAATGTTTTTTGAAGGCGAATGAAAAATGCGATAAATTTTCAAATCCTGTTTCTAAATACACTTCAACAGGTCTTTTGTTTTTTTCGGTCAGTTGATAATGTGCCAATTCCAAGCGTTTTTTTGTTAGCCAACGTTGTGGTGTTATGTTATAAATTTTATGAAAATCTCGTTTGAAAGTTGTCAGGCTACGACCAGTTAAGTATCCGAATTTTTCCAAAGGCATATTGAACATAAAGTTCTTTTCCATAAAACTTGAAAGGTCAATTTTATGCGGTTCTTCAAAGTTGGCTAAAATGTTGTCAATATCTTTGTCAATCATTCGCAAAATACTGATTGCTTCTGTAATTTTTAGTGAAGCGATATTTTCGGGAAATTTTTCCTGTATGTCAAAATAGGGTATCAGCGAAGCAAGGCAACTTTCTAACAATGGATGTTTGTCAAAACTTCGGATTTTTTGCAGTACGGAAATTTCTGGTTTCGCGTTTAAGTTGGTATAAAATTCTCGTAGCCTTTCAATGGTAAGATGCATTACAACTGACTTATGCGGTTGTCCGTCTTTTGGATAATTGATGATTGTCGCTAACTGATTTCTTGGAATGAGAAAAATATCGCCTGCCTTAAACAAATAATTTTGGTTTGCCTGAATTATTTTTGTTTCGCCCGAAATGAACCACACAAGCATATGGTGGTCAAATACGACTTCCGTTTTAAACAACTTATCTTCGTAACAAGAAAGTTTGATATCGTCTGTTATGTATTTTAGTTGGAACTCCATATCGCTTGTATCGTTACAAATTTACAATTATCAATTAATTTGAAATGTTATGCCTGTCAATTTTTCGCTTAATTGCCACAAGTTTCTTGAGTTGGTTTCGTCTAACGAATACGGTTTTACACCTGCGGAAACACCTTGTGTAAAAGACAATTCGGCAACATCGGTGTCTTCACAATACACGCCGCCAATATTGGTTAATAACGGACTTGTTGCACACCAAATTGTGGTAGATGCCCCTTGCGGAATTGTTTTTAATGAAGCAGCAACTTCTGGCAACATATTTCCTTTTTCATCACAAAATCCCATTTTTACAAATAATTCTAATGGTGCTTCTCTTCCTAATTCTGTTCCGGCAATAGAACCTGGATGTATCGAATATACTCTTACACCAAATTGTTTTGCGCGATTATCTAATTCAAGTGAAAATAAATTGACAGCCGTTTTTGATTGCCCATAAGCTTGCAAGGTTTCGTATTCCCGATGTTCAAAATTCGGGTCGTCAAAATTAAATGAGGCAAATTGATGTCCTTGAGAAGAAACATTTACAATTCTAGCTCCGTTGGCTTTTTTTAATGCTGTCCATAATTTGGCTGTAAGTTGAAATTGTGCTAAATAATTAACGGCTAATTGTGATTCAATTCCACGATTGTCCTTGCGTAGTGGGACCCACATAATTCCTGCATTATTGATAAGCAAATGCAAAGGTCTGTCTGAAGCCAAAAACTCTTCAGCAAATGTATCAATGAAAGTTGGATTCATTAAATCCATTTCTTCGATTTCTACATTTTTTATTCCTTGTAGATTTTTCTTTGCTTTTTCAATATCTCTTGCTGGAACAATGACTGTTGCACCTGCGTTGGCAAGTGTTTTCACAGTTTCCAATCCGATACCTGTGTTTCCGCCTGTTACAATGGCGATTTTTCCTGTAAGATCAATACCTTTAATAACTTCTGTTGAAGTTGATTTTGCGTTGAAGCCCGAACCAATTGGTTTCTGTAATGCTCCGTTGTAATTTGTTTGTCCCATTTTTAAATTATTTTGTTGGAACAAAGGTAGATTGAATGCCTTTTGGATGCTTTGTTCAAACGTCCAAATATACTTTGTTTAAAAGGTCAAGTTTTTTTGTATGATAAGTAGAATTATTTTTTTACTTAGTCCATCAGTTGATTTCTCACAATCGTTGTAGTATGACGGCTAACGTTCCGACACACTGACAAAATTTTGCTTCGCGTATCGAGCAGATGAGATCCGCTGGAATAATAGGATGAAATCAAGAAAAAAATAATATGAAAACAGCGACGTGTAAATATTAAAAAATCTTTCTATTATACATTTAACTCCGCCATTTTGCAAAACCCTTATTAATTGCTTTTTTAGTCTAAAATTCCGTTTGCTTCAGTTAGTATTATAGGTTTTCCTTCTGTTACGACAATAGTATGTTCGTGTTGAGCCATATAACCACCTTTGTTACCAACCATTGTCCAACCATCATTTAATTCTGTTGAGTAAGTTGAAGTTGTAGAAATAAAAGTTTCAATAGCAACAACAGAGTTTTTCTTAAATCGTCTTTGGTCAAAACGGTTTTTGTAATTCATAATTTCATCAGGTTGTTCGTGCAGGCTTCTTCCGATTCCGTGTCCGCCAAGATTTTTTATAACCTTGAAACCTCGTTTTTTTGCTTCGGTTTCCATTATGTAACCAATGTCTGCTATTTTTACTCCGCCTTTTATGTTGTTAAGTGCTTTCTGCAAAATTTCTTTTGAAGCATCTACTAATTTTTGATGTTGGTTAATGTCTTTTCCAATAACAAATGATGCTCCGTTGTCCGCCCAAAATCCATCTAATTCGGCAGAAACATCAATATTTATTAAGTCACCTTCTTTTAAAATTCTCTTTTCAGAGGGAATGCCGTGACAAAATTCGTTGTCTACGCTTATGCAGTTCCAACCTGGAAATCCGTAAATTAAATGAGGTGCAGATTTTGCTCCAAAATCTGATAAAATTTTCGCACCATATTCATCCAATTCTTTTGTCGTCATTCCAGCCTGAGCGTATTTTATCATTTCTCTTAATGAATATGCAACCGCTTTACTTGCTTTTTGCATTCCTATTAATTCTGATTCATTTGATATAGACATAATTTTCTTTTTTGACGGATTGTTGTTTTACACTTTCCTGTAACGGAAAAAGTATTGGCGAAGTGCGAATAAAAATAAGCTTTAATTCACAAAGCATATGCTTTTTTGATGCCGTGAAATTACAAAAAGAAAGCGGAATTGAAAAGCAGTTGCGACAAAGCGGTGAAATAATACATTAATTAACATCGCTTTGCTTCATTTTAGTTACAACAACAGTCGTTTTGGCTACATTTATTCTTTGATATTCTTGCAATTTTGTAACATTAAAACAATAGAAATATGAATATCATTTTAACAGGCTCATTAGGCAACATTAGTAAACCGCTTGCAACGGAATTGATTGAAAAAGGACATTCGGTAACTATTATTAGCAGTAATGCTGATAAGCAAAAGGATATTGAAAAATTGGGAGCAAAAGCTGCCATTGGAACAATAGAAGATGTTACTTTCCTGATAAAAACATTTAAAAATGCCGACGCTGTTTATTGTATGGAAACATTTGGTTTTTTCAATCCCAATTTTGATTATATGCAATATGTCAACCAAGTTGTTCATAACTACAAACAAGCCATTGAACAATCTGGTATAAAAAAAGTCATTCATTTAAGCAGTATTGGAGCGCATACTTCCGAAGGTGTGGGCATATTACAATTTCACCATTTGGCAGAAAGCATTCTTAATCAGCTTTCCGAAGATATTATAATTAAATTCATTCGTCCAGTTGGTTTTTATGTAAATTTATTAGGGCAAATATCCACCATTAAAACACAGGGAGTTATTATATCTAATCTCGGAAGTAACAGTAAAGAACCTTGGGTCTCGCCTTTGGATATTGCAGAGGTAATTGCAGAAGAATTTGACAGTTCGTTTGACAAACGCAAAATACGCTATGTAGCAAGTGATGAAGTTTCTGGAAATGAGATTGCAAGAGTATTAGGGGAAGCCATCGGAAAACCTGATTTAAAATGGATAACCGTAAAAGACGAAGAGTATCTGAATGGGTTACTAAATTTTGGAATGAATGAACAAATTGCAATAGATTATGTAGCAATGCAATCGGCACAGCGTGACGGAAGTATTTATAAGGATTTTAATCTGCATAAGCCTGTTTTAGGAAAAGTGAAGTTGACTGATTTTGCAAAAACCTTTGCCTCAGTTTACAAACAACATTAAGTATCTTTGCATAGTGGGAAACATAAAAACTCATAGAATTAAAACCATTAGCGAATTTCATAGGTTTAGAAATCTGCCAAAGCCTGGACACCCCTTAATTAGTGTAATAGATTATGCAGATATTAAACATACAGCCGAGAACAATTCACTGAGTTGGATATTGGACTTTTATTCTATTTCACTCAAAAGAACATCCAATGCAAAATTTAAATATGGACATCAAGAATGTGACTTTGATGAAGGTTTTATGTTTTTTATGTCGCCACAGCAGGTTTTTAGTGTAATAATAGATAAGCATCATCCTCCAATAAATTCGGGTTGGCTTTTGCTCATACATCCAGATTTATTTTGGAGTACATCACTTGCTAAAAATATTAAACAATATGATTTTTTTGATTACTCTGTAAACGAAGCATTGTTTCTTTCTGATAAAGAGGAAAATACACTCAATGGAATCATAGAAAATATTCAGCAAGAATGTCATACCAACATTGATAAATTCAGTAAGCAAATTATTATTACGCATATAGAAAACCTATTGAGTTATTCTGAACGTTTTTATAATCGTCAGTTTATAACAAGAGAAAAAGTTAATCATCAGATTTTGGAACACTTAGAAAAATTATTAACAGATTATTTCGAAAATGATGATTTAATTTCAAAAGGTTTACCTACTGTTCAATACGTTGCAGAAAATTTGAATGTTTCTTCAAGCTATTTAGGAAATTTGCTTAGAACATTAACTGGACAAAACACTCAGCAGCACATTCACAACAAACTGATAGAAAAAGCTAAGGAGAAATTGTCAACATCAAACCTATCAGTTAGTGAAATTGCTTATGAATTAGGTTTTGAACATCCTCAATCATTTAGTAAGCTATTTAAGAGTAAAACAAATTTAACACCTTTGGAGTTTAGGGCTTCATTCAATTAATTATATAACAAAATTAAATATTTCCTTCTATTAGCTCTGAACAATATAAAAATATTATAGGAAATGTATCGTATTGCAAAGCTTTAATAGAAAAAATAAATGTGATTTCAATCACACCCAAATTTCAAAAAATTGTAAGAGTTTTGCATTAATCACTATGTAATGTCGAGCAACGAGAAATCGTAAAATTAAATTTATTAAAATAGTCCTAGATAAAAATGCCCAAAAGTCTAACTCCGTTTTTCATTTATATTTTCAGAACGAGGGCATTATTTAAATTATTAGAATAATTTTATGATTTTGTATTCGGGTATTTCACCTTGGAAGTAAAAAACATTTCTTAATCCTATCCAAAGAAAGCATTCTGTAATGGCAATGTCCGCTACTTTTCCTTTTTCTATAAAAAATACAATTTCGTCTCTAAAGAAGATTTTATACGGCTTGGTATATATTAAAGTATCATCAAAATATTCTTCTAAAGGATTGCCTAGTTCTTTTATCACGTGCAAATCTGTTTTTCCCAGATATTTATCCAAATAACTCTTTAGTTTTTGTATTTTTTTGTTCATTTTATAAATAATAATTTGGAATGATTTGCTAGATAAATTAAGCTACAATAGTGGGATATAAAACTATATACTGAACCTTTGTTTATATCCCACGTTATGTAATCCACTACGGATAGAATTCATCACTTGTGTTTTTAGAAGTAAATAGTGGTGATTACATCTTTGTAACTATAAAATAATAACTAAAATTAGCACCTGCAGGAACATTAAATAAACATTCATTATGTGTAAACTGATTGGTTTCTCCACTTACATATTGAAAAAACAAAGCTACTTTTTGGTTGACCTCTGTAGTTTGAAAAGCTACATTAAGTATTTGTGGGTTTGCAAAACCATATGATCCATTATAAGTACTTCCATCATCTATTCTCATTGCCTGCAACTGCCCCCGAAATATAGTATCTGTAGTATAGGAAGTCCCAGTTCCTGTGGCGGAAGTAAATAGGGTATTTACCTGAATTTGTCCGTTTAATGTATAATTCTGTGTATTATTATATCTATTGCACCTTGCCGTTCCATAGAATTCAAATAGATATACTCCTGGCTCAGGAATGATAATATAATTTACATTATTTACAGTTTGTCCATTCACTGTTGCGGTGACATCAGCTCCAAATGTCATTCCAATAGAATTTCCTTTAAGTCCCGAATCATTCACTATAGGCAGATTAATATATTCATTAGTATCATAAAGTGAAAAACCGCCACTATTATTAGTAAAATTGTATGTAGATGGATAAGCATTTCCATTTTGGTAATACAAATATTTTACTGTTGTTGCTATGCCTACTCCGTTTCCTTCTAGTGTAACTCCCAAAGGATTAAATGGAGGGGTAAAACTCGGAGCCACAAGTACAGGAAGATTGTCGTGTCTGATGTTCTTTATTCCTGCAGAATTAATATGAAGCAATGTGGATGGAGCGGTTGAACCTATATTTATTCCTACATTTCCTTGATTTGTAACTTTCATAAGCTCAATTGCTGATGAATTGTTAATTTCGAGCGCCTTGGTAGCGTCTGTATTTCCTTTGGAAACAATATCTAGCATTGCTGAAGGAGTGTCCGTATTAATCCCTACTCTATCATTTTGTGCAGACGTTAATATGAAAGATAGTAATAATAATATTGAAATTAATTTTTTCATCTTTCTACAATTTTGAAATAATTAATGTAACCCTTTTATCTAATCCAGTTGGTGCTGAAAGAGAGCAGACATTGGTATTGTATTGATCACCTGTTCCCCAGTTTACAAATAATGCTATTTTTTGATTATTTGTTGTGGTTTCTACAACGGAGAATATATTGTGCGCAAAAGGATAGTTATAATATCCTGTTGCCAAAGCTCCAGTGCTGGTTCTTGTGGGCATTGCATTATACCGAATGGTAGTAAGTTCATTATAGCTTGTGCTTCCTGCTGCTGCCATATAGAGCCCTGTCCCTATTCCTAATATATTTGCACCACCATTACTACCAGATCTGTTACCTGTACAAGAGCTATAATAGTTTAAATTTAATTTATAGATTCCTGGGATGGGAATAGTAACATAGATAACATTTGAAGCAGTTGTAGTTGTACCGCTTGTACGATTTAAGGTTGCAGATGCATCAGTACCTAAAGTAGCACCAAGTGGATTTTTAAGAATACCCGAGGCTAAAAAAGGGAAACTATAAAAGATATTATTATCATATAGAGAAAAATTATTTATAGATTGTGATGCGTCTATAGTAAGATATGAATAAAGTACAGAAGGAACAAAAGTACCTACATATCCGTTGGCATCAATAGCAATAGGAGTAATCCCTGTAGATAGTTGTGGGAGGTTTTCGTACCTTATGCTACCATTAGTGTGCAGTTTTGCTGTAGGTGCAGGGACATTGATGCCTACATTACCATTATCTAAAACAGTAACCATTTCTTTTGCATCAGAATTATTAATTTCAAGGGCTTTAGTAGAGATGGTGTTTCCTTTAGATTTAATATCTAGCGTTGCAGAAGGATTTGTTTCATTAATCCCTACTTGTGCCAAACTATGGCAAAAAAACACTAGGGTTGAAATTATAAGTATTTTATTTTTCATTGTTTTTATTTTTAAATTAAAAATTGAGTATAATATCATTGTTTTTAAAGCTTATATAATCTCTGGAGGAGGACGAACGTAAATATAGAAGCGATAAAACTTATAGAAAGTAAGAGTGTGATAAAATTGTTCAGAATTCTTGTTGCTAAAGCTATTTAGATCTGTTTTATATTCAATTTTATTGATAATAAACTTTGGAAAAGAACTTGCGGGGGTTATTATACCGTTTCCTATTGAAGTAAGAAAATTAGTAAGATTTTCATTCTTTGAAATCGGTTTTAGATTTACTTTTTTGACTATTTTGGAATTACAATTTTGTTCTTTTGCTATTATTTTTGAAATCTTTTTGAGAGTCGTTTTTTGTGACTTGTGAGAAAATTTTTCATTCAAAGGTTGGGGCTTCGGAATAAATTCTGCATTAGCAATATACTCTTCGGAATAAATTGTAGCTCCTTTAGAAATGTAAACTTTACCTTTTTCGGTTTTGGTCTGTATAGAATCAGCTGAAAATACAATGGCTTTCCCTTGCACAAATATATCCGAGTCTTTATTTTGAAAAATCTGCGAATGAAAAATAGAGAATAACAATAAAAAGAGAAAGCCAAAGACTCTTCTGCAATTGCAGAAAAATCTAGGCTTCTCTTCTATCATTTGTGTTGTATTTTTCATTGCTTTTTATGAAGAGTAGTCCTATATAGACTATTTCATAATTTATTTATTTGCAATTCAATAAAATAAAATGAATATCAATATAATACCGCCATCTATATTGTTTTTTTTATTAAAAAATCGCAATATTTTACAATTATGAACAACATTACAATTCACTGAAAAACAAATAGTTATTTACCCAATGTTAATATTTTTTTTTATATCTTTGTCGAGTAATAGTAGTCTATATAGGACTACTTTTTTTGTGTTAAATTTGTTGATAATTAACCACATAAATTATCAACAAATGACATTTGATTTTTTTTTGCCCTCAAAAGAGGGACAAAATTATATTTACTTAAGGGTAAAAAATTCCCAAAAAAAAAGTAATAATACATTTAGAACTCCCCTTAAGATATCCCCAGAAAATTGGGACGAAAAAAAACAAAGACCTACCAATATTTATAAAAAAAAATATAAAATTCTTAACAAAAAATTAGATAACATCAAGATTTATTTTATTGAAAATCTTAACAAAAAAGACGCGGAAGGCAAAACCTATTGCCATAGAACATTAGCAAGAGAAATCAATAAAATATGCAGTGGAAAAGAACCTGAACTCTCTAAAGATTCATTTTTATTTTATACACAACAATATATCAATATTAGAAAAGAACTTATTTGCAATTCTACATATAAGCGCTATAAAGTATTTTATCATTTACTAGAAAGGTATGAAGGCTATGTTCTCAAACGATTATACATAGAAACCATAAATGCAGATTTTGTTAATAATTTCATCCGTTTCGGTAAAGAAGAAGAGTATAGTGAGAATACTATATACAGAACCATACATTTCGTGAAAACTATTTTAAATTTCGCAGAAAGAAAAGGGGTAAGAACAGCAATAAGGGAGTTAGAATTAAGAAGAGAGCGGCAATTTAAAGAGATGGTAACTCTTACAGAACAAGAAATTATAAAGATAAAAACAGTGCCTGTTCCTGAAGAACTACAAGCTGCAAAAGACTGGCTGTTAATTAGTTGCTATACAGGGCAACGATTCTCTGATTTTATGAATTTTAAAACAGATAAAATACAAAAGATTAATGGTAAAGATTGTTTGTCTTTCAAACAACAAAAAACACAGAAACAGATTACCTTACCATTACATCCTACAGTCATCAATACTATTGAAAGAAATGGAAATACTTTTCCGAAAAAAATGGACATTCAGCACTATAATAATGATATTAAAAAAATAGCACAATTGGCCAGCCTGAATGAACCAGTGAAAGCAAGAAAAAGAATAGGATATAGAACAAAAAATGTATATGCCGAAAAATGGGAAATACTCTCAAGCCATATTGGGAGAAGAAGTTTTGCTACCAATTTTTATGGAAAAATCCCTACGGCACTTTTAATGGAAGCTACAGGCCACAGTACTGAACAGATGTTCCTACTATACATTAACCCAGTAGATAAAGGCAGAATCCTTAGCCTGAGTAATTATTTTGATAAGATGTATGAGGAGAGATTAATGGTGTAAATTATTTTAAATATTGATTTTTTAATGAAATTACAAAATAATCAAAATCATCACTCCATTTTTTTAACTCTGGGTCTAAATAATCTCGGTTTTTAACGAATCTTAAGGCTAAAAAATAAATGAATCCTTTAAAAAAGCTTTCAATTCTTTCGGAATGTCTACCAAAATCATAGCAAAAGTCAACTGCTTCTTTGACATCCGAGTCTTTTTGTAAAAACGTTCGCCAAAAACCGTGAGCTAGTATATTCCGCTTTTTAAGATAATTATCAAGTTCCTCTTCTATTACTAATGTAGGATTCAATTTTAGAAAATTAAATATTGCACCCAATGTTCTTTTACCATTTTTAGATTTTGCTGTTCTTTCTAAAAATTCTTCGGTAGTAAGCATTGAAAAAGTTTTATTGAATTCCGTAAGATATTCAACTAATCTTCCTGTAATAAATTCTACTCTCTGCGCTGAGAGTAATGCCATACCAATCCTTGAATATACGAAATCATTTTTTGACATAACAGGAGAGCTCTTATCTTTTAAGCAGTATTTTATATTGAAGTTGTTTTGCGACACATTTAATTCCTTTGTTTAAAATTAAGATTTTTTTGATTAGAAAAATAGTAATTTAGTGATATGAATAAAGCCGAAAGAATACATCAGGAACTTTTACAGGAAAAAACAGGGATTTGGTATATAAGTGACGGTTATGGTTCTAAGATTATGATTAAAGCTCCTTCTTCAATTTTGAAAGCTATTATCAAAGGATGCAAAATAGAATTAGCTTTCGGATTAGATGATAATATTTTTCATATTGGAATTAAAATTTATGATGATCCTATAAATTTTATTACTCTTACTTCAATACAAAAGAACATTGATGAACATTTATCTATTGCTAAAATTATGCAATTGGAAAAAGTTCAGGTACAGCTTTATAATGAATTATGTGCTTGCCAATGTTTCGGTGACATAATTCTTACAACAAAAAAAAGGAATGATATTCTTTGTCTTCTTGGAAATCCCAAAAGACTATTTACCGGTCTCATTGATGAAAGAATTCATAGATCCGCAGATAATTTCCAATTCAGTTTAGGATTGGATGTACCTGGAAGCCGAAAATCTCGCAATCAAATAGAGACACTTATTTTTGAAGCCAAAATTGAAGACTTACAAATAGTTAAAAATAGCTTTCTTGATGAAGGTGGAAATATGTCAACTGAAATTTCAGATCCGGACGAAGGAACATTAATGGAAAAAGAAATATTTGTAGCATTAAGATCTCTATTTGGTTCAGATATTTTTCATAGCCCGAAAATCCCAAATAATAAAACAAAACATCGGGAATTAATAGATATTTTGGCTCTTTCAGATATCGGTATTTTCCTTATCGAAGCAAAAGCATTAGGAGTAACCAATGCAAATGAAGATCGTAATATGGACAGGAAAATCAAAGGTTTGCAAAAACAAATCGAAAAAGGTATAGATCAACTTGCCGGAGCCTATAAAAAAATTGTAGAAGGTGAAATAATTTACAGCAATAAGGAAAAAAAAATCCTTTTTAATCGCAACCTACCAGCTTGCGGAATAATTATAATTTCCGAGCTTCTTCCTTTTGGAAATTGGGATGAAATTATAAAAAAGCTTCTCATAACAATGAGCGACAAAAACATACTAATACATATTATAGATATGAATGAAATAATGCAATTTATTGGTCATTCCAAAGGAAATAGAAATCTATTCGATACTTATTTTATGCAAAGAATGGAGGACTTTGTAAAAAATCCCTCCATAATCAGGCAAACCAAATTTGTGAAAGGTAAATAGGATAACTTTTAAGTTAAATATATCTCAGTTCGCTTTTTTAATCTCTAATTTTGATTGCAGCTTATCTTTTAAAATTAGCATATCTTCACTCACTTTCTTATCCAAAATCTTCGCATAATGCTGTGTCGTTTTTATATTCGTATGCCCAAGCATTTTACTTACACTTTCAATAGGGACACCATTTGACAAAGTAACAGTGGTGGCAAAAGTATGTCTAGCAATATGAAACGTCAAATCTTTATTGATCCCACAGACGCTCGCAATTTCTTTAAGATAAGAATTCATTTTCTGATTGCTGAGAACAGGAAACAGTACATCTGAATTGACGCATTGCGGATGATTTTCATACTTTAAAACCAGTTCCTGAGCCAAAGGTAATAATGGAACTCTGGCTGAGATATCGGTTTTTTGGCGATGAGTGAAAATCCACTGGTCGCCATCAATCCCTATATTGATATTTGATTTTGATAATTGCTTAACATCCACATAAGCTAAACCAGTATAGCAACTGAAAAGAAAAATATCCCGAACCTGCGTCAACCGATCAGAAACAAATTCCTTTTCATAGATCATTTGCATCTCTTCTTTCGTAAGAAAAGGACGTTCCACAGCTTTTATTTTTGCTTTATAGCCAAGAAAAGGGTCTTTTGTGATCCATCCGTGCGCCATACATAATCGGATGATCTTTTTGAAATTCTTAAGATACTTCACGGCGGTATTATTTCCGCATTTTCTCACACTGCGAAGCCAGAAATCATAATCAGTGATAAAACCGTGATCAATTTCCGTGATGTCAATATCAGAAGTCTTGTACTTCCAGCTGATAAATTCCTGCGTATGTTTTAAAGATGTTTTGTAACGTTCTAATGTACCAGGAGCAAAATCCTGTCCGACCAAAGCTTCCACCTTGTCATTATGTTCCTGAAAGATAGGAATGAGCATTCTTTGCTCGATATCTGTTCCAAGAAGTTTAGATTTTAAACTCACTGCTGTTACAATATTCTCTTCTTTCAGCATCTGGTAATGATAATCATAAACTCTCTGTTCTAATGTTTTAAGATAAACGTTCAGCGTTTTAGTTTCCTGAGAGTTCCCGATTGCTTTCTGTCCTTTGTTGTCCCACTTTTGTGGCTCAATATACCTTTTGGAGGAAATATCAGCTTTTTTGCCTTCTATCGTGATTCGCATATAAATGGGTGCGGTTCCGTTGGGGCGAACTTTACTCTTTTTTACAAAGAATAATAGGTTGAATGTCTTGTTCATCATCTAATAGATTTAAGGGTTTAAAAATTTACTTTTTTTGACCACTTTTCACAAGATGTACATTATTTAAACTCCCTATTGGTAGGGTTTTCCCAGAATTCTGGTGACCTCTTTTTCTCATTTTTTGGAGAGGTCACTCAAAAGGTCACCAAAATATTGACTTTTTTGATTTTTTTGATACCTGAGCTAAAACAAAAAACGCTGTAAACATTATGGTTTACAGCGTTTTAGCTTATTTTGGTTTCCCAACTGGCGGAGAGTGAGGGAAAACCACTCTCTCTTTAAATCTCTTTATTTATCGACATTTTCTGAAATCAGGTTTCAGCTACTCACCGAATGACTCACTTTGAAAATGCAGGTTTTTGATTCGTTTTATTATGACAAATTTACTCAAATTAATTTAACTTAAACATCTTCAAATAAAAATTTTTAGTTTCAGAAATTTCTCTTAAATTATTTAAAATTAATTTGTAACTTGCTTCAAGGCTGTTCATAATCGTATTTGATTGGTAGTCAATGCAATATACTAATCTCTAGTTATTTGAGCAACCTTTTTTATAATGCACTACGAGTGACTAATATAATTTTTTGTAGAATTTATTAAAAATATTTAATTTTTTCAAATTATAAGTTTAGATCTAATAGAGACTTTCACATAAATAAATAAAATATGTATGTTGAGATTTCTCTAAATGAAAATACCTCTCATTTAGGAATATTAAAATCTTCAAAAAAAGGCTGATCTCAATTTTTTTTGAGACAGCCTCTTGTTTTTTTGTTACTAGAAAAATAATACAAACTTCATTAAATTTAAGTAAAAAACAGATTATAAAACTTATTTTTTTTAATAATTATTTTAATTCAACATTATTCTGTTATTTTCAACATTTACATCTTTTTCATATCATGCCCAGCCATTGGATCAGCCCCGTTTTTAAAGACATATTCGCTATTGAGCAAATAAACACCCGAGGTTACCACAACATCGCCCTCTACTAAACCTGAAAGTATTTCTATTTTACCTCCGGTTTCCAATCCTGTTTTCACCATTTTATTTTTAAATTTTCCTTTGGAAACCTGCACCCATATATTAGCTGATTTCCCGTCTCGCAGTACGGCATCTGTGGGAAGGAAAAACCCTGATTGTTCTGATTGTTGAAATAAAATATATGCTGGCATACCGGGTCTCAGCATATTGTTTTTGTTGGGTATTGAAATACGCACAAGATTGATTCTTGTAGAAGAATCTACCTCTGGGTTAATAAATGAAATATGCCCTTCAATCGCTATATTTCCCATATCAGGGATCTTTACTACCACTTTACTATCAGGTGCAACAGCTGACATTTGGCTGGTATATACCTGCGCTTCTGCCCATAAGGTTGATAAACTGGCCAGATTCAATATAGGGGAACCTTCCATTGCATATCCGCCTTCCACCACATCTACCGATACGATATATCCTGATGCCGGACTGTAATAGGTCGTTAAAGACTGGCTTTTTTTTCTTTGTGCAAGCTCCTTTATCTGGCTTTCCGTCATGCCCCATAACAGCAATTTATTTTTAGCACTTTCTACCAATTGTTGCAAATTAACTACTGTGCTGGCACCATTTTCAAAGGTTTTTGCTCGTTCTAAGGCATGGATATATTCTTGCTTGGCGTTATTTAATTCTTCGCTGTAAATAGCAAAAACAGGAGCTCCTTTCTGAACGAATTCTCCATTATTTTTATAATATAACTTTTCAATACGTCCCATCACCCGTGCACTGATGGCAATTTTTTTATCCTGATCGAAATTTAAAATTCCGGTGGTTATAAGCTGATCTGCTAAATTCCCATTTTTCACTGTGTCAGTATGTATATTGCCCAGCTGCATCTGCTGGTCACTTAACTGTAATATATCTTTCTCATTGTTATCTTTTTTTACAGCAACCAGATCCATATGGCATATCGGACATTTACCAGGTTTGTTTGCAACAATCTGTGGATGCATAGAACAGGTGTAATAAGTGCTTCCTGCTTCCATATTTGCCATATCATGTCCGTACTCGTCATGTTTTTTCTGTTTGCAGGAAACAACGATCAACAGCGCTGTCAATATAATAATTAAATTTTTCATTCGATATAATTTTGAATTAATTATTCACTTTAATAAAACTTTCACTATCCATGAGATACTGAGCATTTTCGGCAATTTGATCATTGCCATCTAATCCGCTTATAATCTCTACCATCTGATCATTAGCAATACCTGTCTGAATTTTTTTGGCTTCAAAAGTGCCCTCATGCTTCACAAATACAATTTTGTCTAACCCAAGCGACAGTACTGCAGTAGACGGTATCCAATCGGCAAGCTTCATTTCACTGGCAAAGGAAGCTTCCACTTGTGAACCTATCGGGAGCTTATACTGTGCATTATTGAAATAGACACGTGCCGTGATCGTTTTGGTTCCGCTTTGGTAAAAAGGTTCTATAAAATTTATTTTACCTTCAATCATTTTGCTTTTTGCTACATCCGGAACAATATTTACCTGTTGTCCTACCTTAATTAGCTGCATGTCTTTCGGATATATATTGAGTACTACCCAGGCTTTTGAAGGGTCATACACATTGAAAACGGTTTGTCCTTTCTGCACATACATTCCTTCTTTTACGGAGAGTTCAGCCGTTTGCTGCGAAACGTTGCTCATAGCCGAAGTAGCTTCTCCCGGCATTCCTCCCTGCACATCTTTGATATATCCGTTATAATTACTAAATACAGAAATACTAAAATCAGGTTTTCCTTTTTTGATGACTTCCTGTAATTGCTGACCGGACATACCTAGTAACAATAGCTTTTGCTTAGCCGAGGAAATCATCATTTCGTTAGAAGGATCATTTCTTAGTACCATCAGCAAGTTTTCCTGAGCGGTTAATATTTCGGGACTGTAAATATCCATTATACGCTGTCCTTTTTTTACCTGTTGATAACGGCTTCTGACATACAGTTTTTCTATCCTTCCTGATATGTTAGCGGATACGCTTCCCATCTGCCGTGTGTCATAAGAAACCGCACCCAGTGCTTTCAATGTGAGGGGTAAATATTTATGTATAGTCTTTACGGTAGGAATGGAAGAAATAGCAAATTCATTGGTAGGTTTTAACAAGGCAGACAATGCCGTATCTTTTATAGCTTGCTTTTCTTTACCATCTTCTTTTGGTACCAGTTTCATCCCGCAAATAGGGCAATTGCCTGGCGCATCTTTAATAATTTGTGGATGCATGGGACAGGTGTAACTTTCTTTGATCTCTGTATGTCCCTTGTGCTTATCTGCTTCGTTTTTGCATGCCACAAAAAATACGGACAGGCTCAACAATAATATTATAATCTTAAGATTCATAACTACTTCATTTGATTTTTTTGAATTAATTGATCTAATGCCACCTGCATACTGAAAGCCTTTGAAAGAATATCAAAATATTCTATCTGGGTCATATTCAGTTTTTCCCAGGCATCATACAGCATAAATAGTTCTTCTGTGTTCTGTTCGTATCCGGTTTGCATAGATCTGTAATTATTCTGAAGTGCGGGGATGATTTCCTGTTCATACAGTTTGAGCTGATTTTTGTTTAGCTCAAATTCGTTACGCATACCATAAGCCATTCCACTGTATTCATTGGCCATCATTTCCTTTTGCCCTTGCAAAGCATTTTTTTCCCATTTCAGGCTCTCTATATTGGCTTTGTTCATTTTAGAAGACCATTTTGCCATGGGTAGTTTTACCATGACCATAGCAGAATACTGCATCGGCTGACCGCCAAATCCAATCGCATTGTCAAACTTTACTCCGAATTCAGGTTTCAGGCTTTGTTTTTCAAGTTCTTGCTTCAGTTGGGATTTATTGATTTCATTGTCCAATGCTTTAAGGTCACTTCGATTTTGATAGAAAAAATCTTTGTCAAAAAGCAAATCGGAATAATCGTTGAACTGGTAAGCGGAATCTATTTCTAAAGAAGACATAGGGTCTCTGTTCATAAGGGAATTAAGCCTGATGCGTTTTTCTCGGATATCATTTTCATACATCAACTGCATGTTTTTAGAATTTCCTAAAGCCGCCTTGGTTTTATAATAGGCGCTGATTTTATCTAATCCGTTTTTGTACCGTAACTCTGCATTACGAATCATAAATTCCAAAAGTTTTTCATTTTCTTTGACTACTTTCAGTTTTTTATCCAGTATGATCCATTCAAAATACAACTGTTTGGCATTGCTTACCAGATCATTGATTTTCGCTTCCTTCATTTCCTTTTCGGTAGCGGACATCGCATTCATATAAGCTTCATTTGCATCCAGCTTTTTTTTGTTCGGAAACATTTGTTCTGCAGATAACATTACAGAGCCCATCCCCTGCATTTCTCCTCTTTTTTGCCACAGATTGACATTATATGGTGTCATATACTGACCGAAGCCTATTTGCGGAGACATCCAGCTTCTCGCTCCTTTTGCTGCCTCATCCATCGAACGAATCTCACTATCATACATTTTGACCACAGGATGCCTAAGCCTAATGCTGTCGAGAATATTATTAAGACTCATTTTCTGTTTCTGTGCCTGTACCGATATAACCAACAGGTACAAGGCAATTATGCTATATATTTTCTTCATATCTTCTAATGTTTTGCATCTAAAACTTCTATTTTTCCGAACTTTCTCAATTCGTATTCTTTTGTCATCAGAAAGATAATTGGTGTAACCAAAAGAATGTGGATTGCAGACGTGAAAACACCACCAACCATAGGAAGTACAATAGGTTTCATCATATCGCTGCCCACACCGTGGCTCCATAAAATAGGAACCAGTCCAAATAGGGTAACCGCAACCGTCATAATTTTTGGGCGAAGTCTTTTGGCTGCACCAGCAATAACATATTCTCGCAAATCTTCCTTCGTAATGGTTTCACTGGAATTTCCTTTTAGTGTTACGAGTTGCTGCATGGCATCGTTGAGATAAATGACCATCACAATTCCAGTTTCTACCGCCAAACCAAATAATGCAATAAATCCAACAGCTACTGCAATAGACATATTAACACCCCAAATTGAGATCATAAAAGCACCTCCAATCAGAGCGAAAGGAATACTGATCAGGCTGAAGAATGCTTCCCTGAATGAATGGAAAGCAAAATACATAGATAAAAAGATAATGACCAGTACCACAGGCAATATCATTTTAAGGGTTTGCTCGCCACGGATAAGATTTTCATACTGTCCGCTCCATTCCACATAATAGCCCTTAGGCATTTTTGAAATCATGCTATTGAGCTTTTCTTTGGCATCACTTACTGTACTCCCCAGATCTCTTTCCCGTACGTTGAAAAGTACTGCCCCACGCAGCATAGCGTTTTCAGAATTGATCATTGGAGGGCCTTCGCTCAAGCGTACATCTGCTACAGCTTCCAAAGGAATACTACCGAACTGCATAGTTTGTACTGGTAATCTTTTTAGAGATTCAAGGCTATTTCTGAAATCCTGCCCATATCTTGCATTGACAGAAAAACGTTGTCTTCCTTCTATAGTGGAGGTCAATTTCATACCTCCCAAAGCAGATTCTACCACGGCATTCACATCATCCACACTAAGGTTATATCTACCTATTTCTGTTCTTTTAACCGCTATATCAACATATTTCCCTCCAGTAATAGGTTCCACATACATATCTTTGATACCGTCTATTCCCTGTAATTCTTTACTGATTTTTTGTGATAAAGTATAAATACTGTCCAGATTTTGACCATATACTTTGATTCCTACATCCGTTCTGATCCCGGTAGAAAGCATATTGATTCGGTTGATAATAGGCATTGTCCAGCCATTGGTAACACCAGGTATCTGAAGTTTTGAATTCAGTTCATTGATAATATCATCTTTAGTCATTCCGTCACGCCACTCAGCCTGCGGTTTGAGCAAAACAATTGTTTCAATCATACTGATGGGGGAATTATCGGTTGCCGTAGCAGCTCTTCCCGCTTTTCCTAGTACGTGATCTACTTCTGGAACAGACTTTATAAGCTTATCCTGTACTTGTAATATTCTTTTTATTTCCGAATTGGAAACATCTGGAAGCGTAACCGGCATAAAAAGAATAGAACCTTCATCTAAAGGAGGCATAAATTCCCTGCCCAAATTCATCACCAAAGGAATACTGATAAGCAACGCCACTATGTTAATTCCTAATACTGTCTTTCGCCATTTTGTACACCAACGTATAATAGGCTCATAAACTTTTTCTAATCCTTTATTAATAGGATTTTTATCATCTCCTTTGAACTTTCCTTTCATAAAAAAGGAAATCAATACAGGAGCAAGCGTTAATACCAAAATGGCATCTACTACAAGGATAAACGTTTTGGTGTATGCCAAGGGATGGAATAATTTACCTTCCTGCCCAGTCAATAAAAAAACGGGTAGAAATGAGGTAACGATAATGATGGTAGAAAAGAAAACGCCTCTTGAAACCTGCTTACAGGACTGCTCAATGATTTGCATTCTCGTTTTTTCTGGAATGGTATCGCTGTTTTCCGAACGTCTTTTTTTGAATATATTATTAAACCATTTTTTCATGGGAATCTTGTTTAGTGGTTGAATGATTGTTTTTTTGCCAAAGCGAAAGGCTTCGGTAGGCATTTTCGGACATGATAATACCATTATCCACGATAACACCAATTGCCAGTGCAATACCTGTTAATGACATGATATTGGATGAAAGTCCAAAAGCATTGAGCAATATAAAACTGATGGCAATAGTTACGGGTATTTGTATAATAATACTTAAAGCACTTCGCCAATGAAATAAAAACAAAATGACAATGACTGCTACTACAATGATCTCTTCTATGATTTTTGATTTAATCGTATCTATTGCAGCTTCGATCAATGTACTTCGATCATAGGATGTTTTGAATTTCACTCCTTCTGGCAAGCCTTTTTCCACATCTTTTAGCTTTTCTTTCACGGCTTTAATCACCTGATCTGCATTCTCACCGTAACGCATCACTACAATGCCACCTACCACTTCGCCATTACCGTTTGCATCAAAAATACCGAGCCTAAGGTCACCACCCATTTGTACTTGCCCAATATCTTTTACACTGACCGGTATGCCGTTATAATTGCCTAAAGCGATATTTTCAATATCTTCTTTATTTTTAACATATCCCAAACCACGTATAATGTACGCCATATCACTCATTTCAAATTTTCTGCCGCCTACATCGTTGTTATTGGCCTTTACTTTGTTCATTACATCCATTAGTGAGATGTTGTAATATTGTAGTTTTACAGGATCAACAACCAGCTGATATTGCTTTTCAAAACCTCCGTAAGATGCTACTTCCGCAACACCCGGAACTGTCTGTAAGGCAAATTTAACATACCAATCCTGTAATGCCCTTTGTTCACCTAAGTCCATTTTGGGAGCATCCAGATGATACCAAAAGATATGTCCAACACCTGTCCCGTCAGGCCCTAAAGCCGGAGTGACACCTTGAGGAAGTAATCTTTGGGCGTAGTTGAGACGTTCCAACACTCGTGTTCTTGCCCAATATACATCTACATCATCTTCAAAAATCACATAGACAAAGCTCATCCCAAACATAGAAACTGCACGAATGTTCTTTACTTTAGGAACCCCTTGAAGGTTACTTACCAAAGGATAAGTAACCTGATCTTCCATAACCTGTGGACTACGCCCCATCCATTCAGTGAAAACAATCACCTGATTTTCACTGAGGTCTGGAATGGCATCAATAGGATTTTTTTTGATTGCAGATATCCCCCAAACAAAAAGCCCAATCGCCAACAATAAAACAATGTATCGGTTTTTGAGAGAAATCTCTATAATTTTTTGTACCATTTTCTCATGAGATTAAATTAACGGATAATTTCTTTTACTTCACCACAGGTTAACATTTCCTTACCATAGAAAGGATTTTTAATTTCTTTACTCTGACTAATCCACACACCTCCTTTTCCTTCATTAAACATTGGACAAAAATCTTTGTACAATGTTTGTGATGATCCAAATAGCATTATTAGTTCATTAATATTTTGGCTAAGTAACTCAAAGTACTCTCTCTGATGAGATATATTTTCAACATTTTTGGCAATATGATTAGAATTTTCAGCAATAAGCTTTGCTATTTCCATATATCGCTCATGTCTTTCACTTGGTATTGCTTTCATATCAATATTGCTGGTAGAGGCCAGCAATAGTTTTGCGGCAATTGCAGCTGATGATGCATCATCTGATACAAGAGCATCTTTTAAATTTAAGTAATTTTCAATAAAAGGCTGTGAAAGTTCCTTTGTCTGAGAATTTCCATGAAATGATTTATTGTCAATAGAATCAGAATCTAAGGGTTTATTATCATGATTCATTTCCATCATATCTGTCATTTTTAAATCTTTTTTTTCTTTATTGTTATTACATGCTACAAGCGCAATTAATAAAATAGTGGCTAAGCCAAAGATTATATTTTTCATTTTTTTATAAATTAAATTATTATTGATTTGAATTAAATTTTTCTATAAATCGTCCTGATTAAAGAAATAGGTATTATTACTCAATAGAATTACACACTTATATAATAATAAAGTGTCAATAGGTTTAACAAAGACTACACCAGTAACAAGAGTAAATTGCTATCAGGTTATACTCTACTGCCAACACATGGTTCTAGATAATTATACTATTTTATAAATTATATAAAATTACCTAATCGTTTCAATGGTTCTACCACAAGTCAACATTTGATCCCCAAAATATGGATTTTTAATAATATTCTCTTTGCTTAACCAATTTGCTCCTTTACCACCATTGTACATAGGGCAATACTGGTAATAAATTATAATTTCAGGATTTGTATTCTTTATGAGTACATACATATTACTCGAAAGAGATTTAAAATGTTTTCGTTGATGTGCCACATCTTTTGTTTCAGAAATATGTTCAGAATCAAATAATAAATCTTTCATTACCTTCATCCATACATTATGACCTTCTGTGTTTAACTTATCCATTTCAATAGCTTTGATAACATTAGTTAATTGGATTGCTTTTTTAGAAGCTGAAATTCCATCAGATTTTACTAATGCATCTTTGATTGAAAAATAGTTATCTAAAACTAGTTTATATTGTTTTACTGAATTTGTAGAAGGCATTACTAGTTTATGATTTGAACAACTATCTCTTTTAAAATCATTTTGATGAGTAACAGCCTTCAATTCTCTTTTATACTGGCAACATTTTGGAAGTTTTAAATAAATATTATCCGAAGCTCTGAAGTTTTCATTATCATACCCAGCTAAGGCAATTCTTTGAAGAATTTCATCCTTATTAGTCTTTAAACTATCATATTTCAGTGTAGCTATTTTGGCATCTAAATTCCAAATCACATTGGCTACATTTTGTACATTGCCAGCATTTTCAATATTTGACTTACACATGCCGCAATTACCATTGATTTTAACAGTTTCCGTTCTTGCATTTTTGATTTGTGCGAAACTGCTTATAGATGATAGTAATACAGTGATTACCACCAATATTCTTGATACTGATTTCATTATATTTAAAATTTTGGAAACAGACAATTAATAACAAACCTATTATGGTTTGATAATTGAAAAAATAATACTAAATATTGTTTTCATTACAAAAAATTGATTTTGAAAACACGCATTTATGGCTATCAAGCCATAGATTTAGCTTATTTTAGGTGGTTGCCAAATGAAATAAAAGCCTGAAGAAATATAGTCTTTTTTATACGAGAATTTTTGTGTTTTTTCCAAAGAGAAACTTCTATATTCTGTATTTATATACTGAGGAATAAATAAATAATTAGAATAAAATGTTATACAACGACATGAAGAATGACCGCATTTACCATTGCAACTTCCATTATTACTATTACAAGGATTGTCTTTTTCACATTGATTATTTTTTACATCTCTTATATGCTTTTGATGTGATTTTTCCTTATTTAATTCTCTTATAGAGCATTCTTTTGCAACATTATTTGATGATTTACTACACGCATAAGTAACACTTGGTGTCAAAAAGAAACCAAGAATAAAAATGAGTAATAAGTAAATATTTTTTAACATTACCCTACAAAGGTAATTATTTTTTTTGAAAACACTCCTTAATTTTTTAATATCTAGTCGTTCCTTAACAAAACTCACTATTTAATTTATTTTTAAAAACAGGATTAGAAAACAGCATAATTTGTATCTTATAAAATAAGAAAATAATTTTCTGTTTCAGTAGTTCCATCATTTTCTTCATGTTCCAAGCGGTTGCAGCTAGTAATGCATTGATTTGTGGTCCCGTTTCTCCCATGAAGTAATTTTTGCCAGCCTAAAATCGGTTTTTAAATGTCCGATGATAGGTTCTATTGCCGCTCTGGTTCTAAATTTTTTGCGCTTTGTCTGCTTTTGATAAGCAGTGTCTTTTTTTCTTGGAGTGCTTGGGATGGAGATTTTCACGCCCTTTATTTCTGATTTTCCTCTGCCACCTCTCTCGTAAACGAGTTCTTTTGGGAGCTTTTGACCACCGGTTTCCATCTGTTCCAAAAGTGGTTCTATGGTGTGACCATCGTAAGGAGTTTGCAAAAATGCTTTAATCCCGAGAATGATTTTCTTGCCTTTGTTGGCGGTGGTTATCAAACCTACCTTATTCCCAAATTCATACTGGCTATGCGCTTTTCCTTTGGCAATACATCGGGTAAAAGGCTTGTGAATGCTGTAAATTTTATCGGCATCGTTTCTTTTTTGTGTGACAACCTTGGTGTACAATGTCATTAAATCTTTATAAAATTCTTGCTGTTCTGCATTAAAATTCCGTTGCAATTCACGAATCAGTCTCATGGCGATGGTTTTGAGCTGTCTTTGAGATTTCCTTGCTGCTTTTGCCCGCTTGGGCTGTTTTCCGTTGTAGGTGTTGCGCACCATTTGCT
>DDFD01000038.1:0-155 GCA_002337005.1 Flavobacteriales bacterium UBA1937
TCAGGAGTTCTGTTTCCTGAAGACTGTCCTTCCATTCTTTCCCAAAAAGGTTTTGCTTGTCTAGGATCATATCCTGCCATTGCCATTAGGTAAAGCCCCATTTGGTCTGCTTCTAATTCTTGATTTCTACCATATTTAAGCATAGCAGCTTGAGC
>DDFD01000038.1:222-39241 GCA_002337005.1 Flavobacteriales bacterium UBA1937
CCCATTACAACTGCTACACCGTTTTCGTCTTTACAAACTGGCATTATAGCACTATAAAAAGCTACTTTACCACCTGGCATACACCATGCATTAAGTTGTTTATCATCTAAAAGATTAAACTCCCAATTGTAACCTTGCAAATCTGCTTCTCTACCAATAGATTTATAATATCTTTCCGCAGCATTTTTTATATTCATTCCAACCGTTTTCACTTTTTTTGCATCTGTAGTATTAGAGATGATTTTAGATTTTGACAAAGTAGTTTGGTATTCTTGCAAAGCCATTTGGTTGAGTTCAGAATTATTGGCAACCTGAAAAGAAGATCTACCAGTAATAGGATTGGTTACACAAGCAACTAGACTTATGGCTAGCACACTTGAACCTAATAAAAATTTAAGTTTCATTCTTAGTGATTTTAATATGATACAACAAAATTAAAACAATTATTGTTCCATTTATAATTAAATCATAATTATATAAAAAATTGATTAAATGATGATAAAGTTTTGCACTAAATTTGTAATTAAATACATAACAAAAAATAAATATAATATTATGAAAAAGACAGTTTTAATGAGTGTAATGTTTCTATTAACACTTCTTTTTTCTTGCACCTCTCAAACATACGTAGAACCTAAAACGCTAGAAGATCTTATCAACTCTAATCAGTTTACCTTTATGGCAAAGCGTGCAAATCCTACTAACTTTGATGTGATTAATGTAATGAATTCTTTGCCTAACAATAATTCTGCTAGAATGCTAGATTTAGATTATGGATACAGTGTAGTAATTAAAGAAAAAGAATTAGATGTAAATCTCCCATACTTCGGAAGGTTATATAATCCTAGCTATGACACCAGTAAAAATAGCTACAATTTTAATTCTAAAGATTTCACAATAAGTAAAGTACAAAACAAAAAAGGAAATTGGGTGTTTACCGTTTCGCCAAAAGATTTATCTAATGTGAAAGTAATTTACATAGAAATTTTCAAAAATGGTAGCGCGTATGTTTCTATAGATTCTAATGACAGACAAGCCATTTCTTATGATGGTTACATTATGAAAAATGAAGTAGAAAAAGAAACCAAGAAGTAATTTTTAGTATTTTTTATTAAGAAAACTTTCAACAAAAATTTTTGCTTCGGAACTTGGATTAGACATCAACTCCGAAGCATTTTTTTTATGCTCTTTATATTGATTCTCTAGCTCTTTATTAGATTGAGAAGCATTCAAAATATATTCTTTTACCCAATATTCAAAACGTTTTTCGGCTTGTAGCTTTCTTACCTCATCAAACCTTCCGTTATTTTTCTTAAGATGAATAAAGTCTGATATTTTCTCAAAAACATCTTTCAAACCAATTTTATTTAATGCCGAACCTAGCAAAACGGGAACTTTCCAATTTTTTTCTTTTTCAGGTAAAAATTGTAAGGCTCTCTGCAGTTCTAGTTTGGTGTTTTTGGCTTTTTGAAGGTTTTCATCATCTACTTTGTTAATGAAAATTACATCTACCATTTCCATTATTCCGCGTTTAATGCCTTGTAACTCATCTCCTCCTCCTATAATTTTTAAAAACAAAAACACATCCGAAATATCTGCCACCAAAACTTCAGACTGTCCTACTCCTACGGTTTCTATTAAAATATAATCATAACCTGCAGCTTCACAGATGAGCATTGTTTCAAAAGTAGTATTGGCTACTCCGCCCAGAAATCCAGAACTTGGGCTAGGTCTTATAAAAGCGTTTTCATCTTTTGCTAATTCTTCCATTCTTGTTTTATCTCCCAAAATAGAACCTTTATTGATAGACGAACTGGGATCAATGGCCAAAACCGCCACTTTTTTTCCGTTTTCGATGGCTAGTTTCCCGAAACTTTCTATAAATGTAGATTTGCCAGCACCTGGTACACCAGTAATTCCAATTCTGATAGATTTACCAGAAAGTGGCAAAACCATTTTTAACAATTCTTCGGACTGCGCTCTGTGTTCAGGTTTTTTGCTTTCTACCAAAGTAATGGCTTTTCCCAGAATTCTTTTGTCCTGAGATTTTATACCTTCTAATAATTCTAAAGTGGAAAGTTTCATTTAAACAAATTTAAGAAAACATATTTCAAAAAAATACTATATTTGATAAAACTTATTAATATGAAAAGAATCTCATTATTTGGAATTTTGGCACTCGCAATTGCTGCTTGTACCTCACAGAAACCAAACCAAGGAACCACTACAGAAAAACCAATAGTAGTTACCACTTCTACCAACGAAAACTTAGCTCAAGGTAAAGTTTTATTCGAAAATAATTGTGGAAAATGCCACGATTTACCTTCTGTAACCTCATTTAATGATGAAAAATGGAAATCCGTTGTAGATTGGATGGCACCGAAAGCCAAACTCACTGCCCAACAAGCAGATATGGTCTATTCATATATTAGCAATTCTAATTAAAATAAAGCCGTTCTTTATAGAGAGCGGTTTTTTTTATTATCTTTGTCAAAACCAATAATTATGAAAAAAACAATCTTTTTTTTCTTTCTTCTAATATCATTATTAGGCATAGCACAAACACAAAAAACAGATGAAAGTGCTAATTCTACAGTAACTCAAAAAGCAGAATTTCCTGGCGGTGAAGAAGCTTACCGAAAAGAACTTTACAAAATGATTAATGGATATATAGATATGTCTAAATACGCTGCCAATGGAATTTTCACCTTTTCTTTTGACATAGATATAGACGGAAAAACTAAAAATCTAAGCGTTACACCTAGAGTAAAAAACAGTGAAATGTTTATAGAAGATATGTTATTTTGCATGAAAAAAATTAAAACGAAATGGAAGCCAGCTTTGGCTAATGGCGTTGCTGTAAAAACTAATTATAAAATCAAAATTAATTTTATTTCAGATCATTTCGATAATGGAGATTAAAATAACACCAATGAGAAAAATCTTACTACTTTCTTTATTTTTTACTAAACTTTTAAATGCTCAAGAATCTATTCCTTTTTATAATAATGATTTATTTTATAAAGGAGGATTTGTAAATTTCTATAAAGAAGCACATTATGTGATTATAGAAAAAAAACTAGCGCCTTGTGACAAAAAGGAAGCTCTATATCATCAAGAATTCATTGTAACTAACAAAGGAGAGTTTAAAAAAATAGAAAATTCTCCAAACGTATATAATGCCAATAAATGTGCAAGTGATTTGCTGGATCAGATTTTGCCTGAATTGAAAAATTGGACTCCAGTTCAAAAAGATGGCAATAATATTACCGCAAGAAGTTTGTTTGCTTTTTTTCCTGATGATTTGTTCGATAATTACAAAGACGATTATGACCCTAAAAAATTTAATGCAGATGCTGATTTCCCTCCTAATGGATTAAGTTCATTTAGAGATGAAGTGGCTAGAAGAGTAGATTTGGGAGGCTTTAATGGTAGAGGAAAAATAACGGTTATCATAAATTTCGTTGTCGATGTTGATGGCTCTGTTACGGATGTTGCTGTTGAAAAAAGCTCTGGCGTAAAAGAATTTGATGATAGATTTATTTATGCAATAAAAAAAGTTAAAAAAAAGTGGGAACCAGCTAAACTTTATGGCAATGCTATAAGACAGAGATATAAAATTCCATTTAGCATTAATTTCGACTGACATTTTGTCACAAAATTTCTTATCTTTGCACACTAACTTATTTTGTTTTTAAGTTTTTAGAATTTGGAACTGTTTATGCTTTTTCAAAATCTCTAATCTTAAATTTCAAATCTCAAATTTTTTTAGACTGTGCAAGAAAAATATATAGACGAAACCAAACAAGGCGAAGCTTTTGCCATCGCAGAAAAACCAGAAAATTCTAAAAAATTATTTTTAGAAAGTTATGGTTGCCAAATGAATTTTTCCGATTCTGAAATTGTAGCTTCCATTCTTAACGAGCAAGGTTACAACACTACAATGAAGGTAGAAGAAGCAGATTTAATTTTGCTTAATACCTGTTCCATCAGAGAAAGAGCAGAGCAAACCGTGAGAATGCGTTTGTCTCAATTCAAAAATTTAAAAAAAGAAAAACCGAGTCTTACCGTTGGTGTTCTCGGTTGTATGGCAGAACGTCTTAAAACTAAATTTTTAGAAGAAGAACAATTGGTAGATTTGGTAGTAGGACCAGATGCTTACAGAGATTTACCGAATCTTTTAAAAGAAACAGAAGACGGAAGAGACGCTATTAATGTAATTCTATCCAAAGAAGAAACGTATGCAGATATTAACCCTGTTCGTCTTGGCGGAAACGGTGTTACCGCTTTTGTAACCATTACTAGAGGTTGCGATAATATGTGTACTTTTTGTGTAGTTCCTTTTACCAGAGGTAGAGAAAGAAGCCGTGATCCGCACTCAATTATTGAAGAATGCAAAGCTTTAGCTGAAAATAATTACAAAGAAATCACACTTCTTGGGCAAAACGTAGATTCTTATCTTTGGTATGGAGGTGGTGCTAAAAAAGATTTTGATAAAGCTTCGGAAATGCAAAAAGCAACAGCGGTAAATTTTGCTCAATTATTAGAAATGGTTGCGAAAGCAGTTCCTGAAATGAGAATCCGTTTTTCTACGTCTAATCCTCACGAAATGACGGAAGAAGTTTTCCGAGTGATTGCTAAATACGATAATATTTGCAAGTATGTTCACCTTCCTGTACAAAGCGGAAGCGATAAAATTTTACAAAAAATGAATCGTCAACATACACGTCAAGAATATTTAGATTTAATTAAAAAAGCGAAGGAAATAGTTCCAGACATTGCTTTTTCTCAAGATATGATTGCTGGTTTTTGTGGAGAAACTGAAGAAGATCATCAATTAACCCTTGATTTAATGAAACAAGTAGAATATGATTACGGTTATATGTTTGCGTATTCTGAAAGACCAGGAACACCTGCTCACAAAAAAATGGAAGATGATGTTCCAGCTGATGTGAAGCAAAGAAGATTGGCAGAAATTATTGCTCTGCAAGGTGAATTATCCAGAAAAAGAATGCAATCTTATGTTGGTAAAACCTATGAAGTTTTGATTGAAGGAATTTCCAAAAAAAATAAAAACCAATGGAAAGCCAGAACTTCACAGAATGCAGTAGTGGTTTTTGATAAAATAGAAGGACAAAACATTGGTGACTTTGTGACTGTTTTTGTGAATGATTGTACACAAGGCACACTTTTGGGGGAAACGATTTAAAGAAATCTAAAATTTTTTCTAAAATTTTAAAACACTAAACCTCAAATCTCAAAATCATGACAGAACTACAATCCATAAAAAACCGTTTCGGAATTATTGGGAATTATCCCGCTTTAAATAGAGCTATTGAAAAATCTATACAAGTAGCACCAACTGACATTTCGGTTCTCGTAATCGGTGAATCTGGAGTTGGTAAAGAGCATATTCCGAAAATTATTCATGCAGAATCTAAAAGAAAACATCAACCTTATATTGTGGTAAACTGCGGTGCAATACCAGAAGGAACTATTGATTCTGAACTTTTCGGGCACGAAAAAGGAGCTTTCACAGGCGCTACTTCTACCAGAAAAGGTTATTTTGAAGTTGCTGATGGCGGTACTATTTTTCTTGATGAAGTTGGTGAACTTCCACTGCAAACTCAGGTTCGTCTTTTGAGGGTTTTAGAAAGTGGCGAATTTATGAAAGTAGGTTCTTCTCAAATTCAAAAAACCAATGTGAGAATCGTTGCAGCAACCAATGTAAATATGATGAGAGCCATAGAAGACGGTAGATTTCGAGAAGATTTATACTATCGTCTCAATACGGTTCAAATTGATATGCCTCCTTTGAGAGAAAGAAAAGGTGACATTCATTTACTTTTTAGAAAATTTGCGATAGATTTTGCAGAAAAATACAGAATGCCAGAACTTCAATTAACAGATGATGGCGTAAAATACTTAGAAAATTACACTTTCCCAGGGAATATTCGTCAGTTAAGAAATTTGGTAGAACAAATGACGGTGGTAGAACAAAACAGAACCATTAATTCTACAAAATTATCAGAATATATCCCCATGAATGCACAACTTCCGGCGGTGGTTTCTAGACATGGAAACGGTGGAGGTTCTAGCTCAGATTTCGGTTCAGAAAGAGAAATTATGTACAAAATTCTTTTTGACATGAGGAGCGATATAAATGATTTAAAATCCTTAACTTCGGAACTGATAAAAAACAGAGGAAGCCAGAGTTTTTCTAATCAAGAAAAAGACTTAATAGGAAAAGTTTTTAAATCTGAAAACCAACAAGTTGCACCTTCTTCTTTATTGTATTTTGAAAATCAAAATCAAGCAGTTCAAAACACGCCTACCTACATCACAGAAGCTACTGATGATTATGAAAATGGTGTAGAAGACATAGATTTAGAAGAAGAACCTCAAGAAGTTTCTTTATCTTTGATTAATAATGAGCGTGATTTAATTGTAAAAGCGCTAGAAAAACATAAAGGCAGAAGAAATAAAGCGGCAGATGAATTGGGGATTTCTCAACGTACACTTTATAGAAAAATTAAACAATATAATTTAGAAGATTAAAATGAAGCTTCAAAATATTAAATTCAATATTTATAATTTAAAATCACCTAGTGTTTTTTTATTTGGTTTTATATTGATTACTTTTCTTAATTCTTGTTACACTTTTACAGGAATTTCATTAAATCATGATGAAAAAACCATTTTGATTAAAAATTTCCCAAACAATGCTGCAATGGTAAATCCTACACTTAGTCAAGATTTCACTGTTTCTCTACAAAATAGATTTCAAAAAACATTCTTAAAAGCAACAAATGAAAACCCTGACATCTTAATAGAAGGTGAAATTGTAGATTACAACCCAAGTATTCCTACAGCCATTTCTAACCCTATTAATACAGACGGAGGAAGTGTACAAGCTGCTCAGAATAAATTAGTTATTACGGTAAAAGTGCATTACGAAAACAAAAAATTTCCCGAAGCTAGTTTTGACAGAACTTACACAGACGAAGCCACTTTTAGCAGTGATTTGAATATTAACCAAATAGAAACTTCACAAGTTAAAATTGTGAATGAGAGGATTATCAACAAAATTTTTAATGATATTGTAGCCAATTGGTAAGATGAATGCACGTGTTTTAGAATTAATTCAGCGCCCAGAAAATATTTCTGCAGAAGATATTTCGGTTCTTCAATCAGAGATTAATAAATTTCCATACATGCAAAGCATAAGAACTTTGCATCTATCTGCTATTCATCAATTTAATACAGAAAATTACCACAAAGAGCTTACCAAAACCGCAGCTTACACTACGGATAAAAAAATTCTTTATCATTTCATAAATTTCAAAAAAGAGGCTGAAAAGAAAGAACCTACCAAGTTCAAAAAAATTAATTTGGTTAAAGAAACTGAAACACCAATTAATCCTATTCCTGAAACCATTGTAGAAGAAAAAATTTCTGAAACGGCAGCCAATAAAATTGTAGGAGACACCGAAATAGAAGCTCCAATTCCCAATAAATTGGCAGATGAAATTTCTGAAAACTCTACACCAAACTCTGAAATTTTAGAAACCGCCAAGTCAGAATTAGAGAAAATAACCGCAGAAAAAACTGTAGAAATGCAGCCTATTTCTATAATAGGTGATACCGAACTAGAAGCTCCAATTCTAGACAAAAAAGAAAATGAGTTTGAACTTATTAATAAAGAAGAAAATTTAGAAATAGAAAATCAGATTTTTGCAGAATTAGCTGCCGAAGAAGAAAAACAAAATGATGTTTTCAAAACCAGAGAAGGTGATCTAAATTTTAGCAAAGACACTGTTTTAGAACATATCGATCAGGTAAAAGAAACGAACATTACACCAGCTGAAATCAGTTTCAATGCTTTTGACAGTTTTCTTCCGGATGTTAAATTTTCTGTTCCAGCAAAATCTGAAGAACTTGCAATACAAGAAATTACACCTGAAGAAAAAGTAGAAATCTCTTCTGAAAAAGACATTAATTCTAATCAAATCCAAGAATTTGAAATCATACCAGAACCTATTTTTAAAGAAGAAATAGTAATAGCTGATGAAACCAAAGAAGAAGCGATTGAACCTGAAGAGGAAAATGAAATTACAGAAGAAACAACAGAGCCAGAAATTGCTTTTGAATGGAAACCTATGAATTTCATCCAAAATCCTTTGGATGCTAACATCAAAAATCCTAAGCAAGAAACACCGAAATCCATTGCTCCAATTCTCGAAAAAGCGATTCCTACAGAAGTAAAACCTATAGAAATTGCGCCTGTTCAAGAAATAAAACAAGACGAAATAGTTACTGAACAATCTTCTGAAATAAAAGAAGAAAAACCTGTAATCAACATTTCATTTTTTGAAAATAACGTTTCGGAAATGGTGACAGAAGAACCAATAATAAAAGAAGAAGAAGTAGAAGAAATTATAACCGAAGAAAAAACAGAAGATGTCGCTAGCAATGTCCCAAATTTTGTAAATACTTGGCAAAATTGGTTAAAAATTGACCGAACAGAAACACCCAAAACAGAACCAGAGCCCGTAAAAATCATTGAAAAGAAAGCTGAGATTATTGATAAATTTATAGAAGAAAACCCTAAAATTTCTCAACTAAAAGAAGATGCTAATTACGTAGTAAAAGAAAAAATAACAGATATTTCTCATCTAATGACAGAAACTTTGGCAAAATTGTACGTAGAGCAAAGATTATACACCAAAGCCATTACCGCTTACGAAGCACTGAAGAAAAAACATCCCGAAAGACAAAATGAATTTGAAGATAAAATTAAAGAAATCAAAGAATTAAAGAACAACAATAGATAATAAAAAAAATCTCAATAGGTATTGAGATTTTTTTATTGTTAAAGTACATAAATTAAACTTCTTCAGTAATAAAAATATTTTTTAATTTACCCCACATTTTCCTTCCAAAAATAAAAACGACTACCAACAATGCAATTGCAATGATTACCGCAATTATTGGTGCTACCAAAGCTAAAACAGCCATAATTCCTGCTCCTGCAGTTTCCGTGGTAGCAACTACAGAGTTTCCTAATCCGCCAGTTGTAGCGGTAGAAGCTGCCCTAGTTCCTGCAAACCCAGAGCTTATAGCAGCCGCTGTTCCTCCTCCTGCAATTAATGCCAAAGCCCAAGTTGGGAAAGTTCCCAAATCTGCAAACTGACTTGCAAACAATACAGAACCAGCTACGGTAGCCAATGGAACAGAAATAGTATCTAACAAATGATCTACATAAGGAATATAATACGCCAAAACCTCTACAATTGTAGCAATTCCTGTGGTAATAAGCGTAGGTAAACCTGCCAACCACATAAAATGATCATTCATTGGAATCCAGCCCATATAAGAAGCTAAACTCACAGCAAACATAGGTAAGAATACTCTAAAACCAGAAGCTGCGGCCAATCCAACACCTATAAAAGCACTGAGAATGTACGGAAAGTAAGGAATGTTGTCTAACATTTTTGTAATTGTTTATTTTACAAACTAAAATTACAAAAAATGTGCTAATCTTTTCTATTTTTTTAAAAGTTTTAAGAAGTCTTTCTCAATTTCCTTGAAATGTTTCGGCTTTTCTTGAGAAATATAGAAAATCATACTTAGAGAATTTTCACCAAATTTTTCTAAAAAATCAGTTTTATGAAGACGATATGCCTCTCTCAAAAGTCTCTTTATTCTATTTCTATCTACCGCTTTTTTGAAATATCTTTTAGAAACAGAAACGCCTACTTTGTACTGAGTTATCTCTACTGATGAAAAAGAAATCAACCTTATATTTCCACAAGTTTGCCATTTTCCTTTCTCAAAAAGTAAGGAAATATCATTTTTTTGTTTCAGTTTTTCTTCTCGTGGATATTTAAAATTCAAAATATATAATTTTTGTCAATTAATTGATGAATTCAGCTTTGAAAATGAATTAATTTTACACCTATTTTTTAATTCATCATTAGAAAAATTCACTTTTTATTTTTTTAATAAAAAATTTATAACCTCAGCCGCCGCATTCAGCCCAAAAAGCGCTGGCATATAGCTGATAGTTCCGTAGAAAGATTTTTTATAATTACTCCCGTCAGTTAATTTCAAACTGTCTTCATTTTGAATTTCAGTAGAAAAAACACATCGGAAACCTTTGGTAATTCCTTCTTTTTTTAATCTTTTTCTGATTTGTTTGGCTAAAAAACAATTGTTGGTTTTGCTCAGATCTCTCACCATTACTTTGCTAGGATCCATTTTACCACCAGCTCCCATAGAAGAGACAATTTTTATTTTTCTTCTTCGGCACGCTTTAATCAATGCTAATTTCGGAGAAACACTATCTATACAATCCAAGACATAATCGAAATGGTTGCTTTCTAAAATCTCATCCATTCTTTCTGGCGAAAGAAACTCGTTCATTTTCACTAAATTAATTTCTGGATTAATATCCAAAATTCTTTCGGCTACTACCTCCACTTTATCTTTACCAACGGTGGTATGCAATGCTGGCAACTGCCTATTAACATTAGTAATATCTACCACATCACCATCTACAATGGTTAAATTTCCTACACCTGCTCTTGCCAAAAATTCTGCGGCAAAAGAACCTACTCCACCAAGACCAACGACCAAAACGTTAGCTTTTTTTAATTTTTCGATTCCTTCGGGTTTTATTAATAATTCGGAGCGTTGCAACCAATCTGTCATGTCAAAAATTTATTTTTATTTCAAAAAAATAAGATTACGTGATACTTACAGGCTAAAACTTAACATTGATAGATTGTAAATTTTCAGAAATCTTTTTTTGTAATTCTTCCAAAGAAATCTCTTTAATTTCAGAAACTTTTTGATACAATTCTGCCATATCAAAATCAGCATCATCTGTTTCCAAAAAAATTTTATCTATTGGAATTTCTTTTAAAATCGATTGCAAAGATAAGTTGTATAAAACAGATTTCCCAAAACTTAGAAAAAAACCGTGTTTCAGCATTTCATCTGCTACCGATTTCTTTTTATTAAAACCGTGAATAATTAATGGAACTTTCGCCAACTTCTGAAACGGAATTAATTCTTGAAACCGCTTCACACAATGTATAATTACAGGTTTTTGGATTTCATTTGCCCAAAGAATTTGCTTTTCAAAAACTATTTTTTGTAGATTTTCATCAATATTAATAAGCGCGTCTAGACCGCACTCTCCTATCGCTAAACAATTGCCTAGAAGCGAAATTTCCTTTAATGCTTCAAAATAATTTTCCCAATTTTCATCAATATCCTTTGGATGAATGCCCACAGAAAAATAAGATTCAGGAACATTTTCGCCCAAATCTAAATTATAAATTCCATAAAAATTGCCTAAAGTATGATGATGAAAATTAAATGAATTCATACCCAAAGATAGGGATAATCAGTAAAAAAGCTTGTTTTTGTTAAACATTTGTTTGCATTGGTAAAACTTTTTTATATCTTTACTTTCAAACTAAATTTGGATGAAGAAGAAATTTACTGAAAAACAGATACAAATTTTAGACGTTGCCGAAGAACTAATCGCCAAAAAAGGCTTTGAAGGAACTTCAGTAAGGGATATTTCTGCAAAAGCAAATATAAATGTAGCGATGATTTCTTATTATTTTGGCTCTAAAGAAAAAATGATGGTCAATCTCTACCAGTATAGAGTGCAAAAAACCAGAGAAACATTTGCAGAATTTACCCAAACCATAAAAGACGGAAAACCAGAAATGCAATTAAAAGAAATTATTAATTTTCTTGTCAAGCAATTGCTTATGTATAACTATTTTCACGGATTTGTAACTCAGGAACTGAGACACGACGAACGCGTAAAAAACACATTGTTAGAATTTTACCAAACATGTGTAATCGTACTAGACGAAGTTATCCAAAAAGGAATAGTTTCTGGTGTCTTTAAAAGAGCTGCTAAATCTGAAGACATTGTCTCTACAATAATCGGTACTGTAGTTTTTACCATTAGAAATAAAAATTTCTACGAAATGTATCTCAAAGGAAATGAAGAAGATTACCTCATCAATTCTGAAAAGAAGCTCAAAAACCATCTTAATCTATGTATTTTTGCGCTCTTAGGATACCAAATTTAATCTTAATTACGTTAAAGTATCTTAAAATAAATCTTTTGACAAAAAAAGTTTTATTTTTGCAAACTGAATAGGAAACATTATCAAGAAGTTTCCACCGTTTCATCTATGAAAAAAACATTTTCTATTTTGGCAATTGCATTGGTGCTTTTGTCTTGTAATAAAGAACACAGATTAGCAATGGCTAGTGCTGACAAGGATTATATCCTAAAAGTTGCTAACAAAGAATTTGAAAAGAAAAAATGGACAGATGCACTTGCTCTATACGAAAGACTTACCAATCTGGTAGCTGGTACAGATGATGCACCAGAAGTTCTTTACAAATCTGCCTTTGCTGAATATTATGACAAAAACTACAAACTAGCAGGTTACCATTTCAAAAGATTTGCCGAAAGTTTCCCGAAAGATTCTAGAAGAGAAGAAGCAGCTTATATGTCTGCACTTTGCTACTACGAAGGCTCACAAGATTATAACTTAGACCAAGCAAACACCAACTCTGCAATTAATGAACTACAAGATTTCATCAACAATTATCCTAGTTCAGAAAGAGCAAAAAACATCAACGAAATGATAGACGAACTCAATTATAAATTAGAGTTCAAAGCGTATGAAAATGCAAGACAATATTATAAAATGGCAGATTACAAAGCTGCTGATATTGCTTTTGAAAATGTACTCAATGATTTCCCAGCAACTAAACTGAAACCAAAAATTTTTAATTATATCTTAAAGTCTAAAGCAGAATTGGCAATCAACTCTATTTATGACCTTAAAAAAGAAAGATTAGAAAACGCACTCGCTTTTACCAGAACGGCAGAAAAAGAATTCCCAGGAACAGATAATGCTAAAGACGCTGTAGAATTGAGAGAAAAACTACAAAAAGAATCTGAAGCATTTGCTAAATTACAAAAAGAAGTAGAAGCTAGACGTGCAGAACTTACGGAAAAGCAAAAACAAGCAGAAGCGAAGCTTGAAGAGAAAGAACAAGCAAAAAAACAAGTAAAAGATGAGCAAGCTGCCAACAAAGCAAGAATAGATAGTGCAAAAATTACTACTCCTGCTCCTGCTGCCACTTTTAAAATTAAAAGAAATTAACTATCTTTGCAAACTAATTATAAAATATTTCACTCAAAATGAGCGTAAAAGATACAAAAGCCGAAGTAAACACCATTACTTACGATAGAGATAAGATAGAAGAAAAAGTAGGTTCTATCTACGAAGCCATAGTAATTATGGGAAAAAGAGCTGAACAGATTAATGCTGAAATCAGAACAGAATTACACCAAAAATTAGATGAATTTGCGGTACATAACTCTACTTTGGAAGAAGTTTTTGAAAACAGAGAACAAATTGAAATTTCAAAAAACTACGAAAGATTACCAAAACCTACATCTATTGCCATCAAAGAATGGTTTGATGATGAAATCTATTTCAGAAGAACTGACGACAGAGCATAAGAAATTTTCTTATCCATATATAAATCACAGAAAATTCTGTGATTTTTTTTATCCCTACAATTCAAAAAAATTCAATAAATTCGTTCTCTAAAATGAATAAAATAATGGCACTAAAAGGTAAAAAAATTCTATTGGCAATTTCTGGCGGAATTGCAGCCTATAAAATGAATTACCTAGTGCGAGATTTTATAAAAAATGGAGCAGATGTAAAAGTAATTCTTACGCCTTCTGCTGAAAATTTTGTTTCTAAAGTCACCCTCTCTACGCTATCTAAAAACCCTGTTTTTTCTGATTTTTATGACGAAAACGGAACCTGGAATTCACACGTAGAATTAGGACTTTGGGCAGATGTTTTAGTCATTGCTCCTTGTACTGCTAATACACTTTCGAAAATGGTTCACGGGATTTGTGACAATCTGGTTATTGCCACTTATCTCTCTGCCAAATGCCCAGTTTTTATAGCTCCAGCAATGGATTTGGATATGTACGCGCATCCTTCAACCCTCGAAAATTTAGAAAAAGCAGAAAAATTTGGGCATCATATCATTCCTGCTGAATTTGGTGAATTGGCTTCTGGTTTAGTAGGACAAGGAAGATTAGCAGAAAACGAAACCATTTTACAAAAAATTGAAGAATTTTTTGCAGCTTCACATCCAAAAACATTAGAGGGTAAAACAGTTCTCATTACAGCAGGACCAACTTACGAAGCAATAGATCCTGTAAGATTTATAGGAAATCATTCTTCTGGTAAAATGGGATTTTCTATCGCAGAAGAAGCCGAAAAACGAGGCGCAAAAGTTATCCTAATTTCTGGACCTACCGCACAGAAAACCAGCAACAAAAACATTGAAATTCACAAAATTACTTCCGCAAAAGAAATGTTTGATGAAGTTTTTAAATATTTTGAAAACACAGACATTGCTATTATGAGCGCAGCTGTTGCGGATTATACACCAAAATTTGTAGCCAAAGAAAAAATTAAAAAATCTGAAGCAGAATTTACCATAGAGTTGGTAAAAAATCCTGATATTTTGAAAACGATGGGCGAAAAAAAATCGCATCAATTTTTAGTGGGATTTGCTCTTGAAACTCAGAACGAAGAAGAAAATGCTAAAGGCAAGCTCGAGAAAAAAAATCTAGATATGATTGTTCTTAATTCCTTGAAAGATGAAGGTGCTGGATTTCAAAAAGACACTAATAAAATTAAAATTCTAACCAAAACAGAACAAAAAGAATTTTCTTTAAAATCAAAAGAAAACGTAGCAAAAGATATTTTGAATTTCGTGGAAGAAAAATTCAATAAATCTTAGAAAAATCCGTTTCTAAAAACGAAAACGAACTGAATGAAAAAACTACTTTACCTATTTAGCCTATTTATTTTTTGCAATTTTAGCTTTGCACAAGAGCTCAATGCTCAGGTTCAGGTCAACTATCAAAATATTGGCGGTAGTAATTTACAACTTTACCGAACTTTAGAAAAAAGTTTAAAAGATTTTATCAATAACACGAGCTGGACTGGTAAAAAACTGCAAAACTTCGAGAAAATAAAATGCAGTTTTGCTATTGTATTAACAGAAAAAACGGGCAATAATTTTAAAGGAACTTTGGTAGTACAATCTGTACGCCCTGTTTATGGTTCGCAATATGAATCTCCGATACTTAATATTAATGACACCAATTTCTCTTTCGAATATTTAGAAAATCAAAACATGATTTTTAACGAAAGACAGTTTTCTGGCAAAAATTTAATTGATGTTTTGAGCTTTTATGTGTATCTAATTCTAGGCTATGATGCAGACACTTTCCAAATGAAAGGAGGAACACCTTGGTTTGATAAAGCCATGAAAATTACCCAAAACTCACAAAATCAAAATTATGCTGGTTGGTCTCAAATAGAAAGTCCAAGAAATAGAGGTGTTTTGATTTCCACCATTTTATCTGAACAGAACTCTACCCTTAGAAATTTTTATTACAATTATCACAGAACCGGCTTAGACAATCTAGCAAAAGCAGACCAAATTTCTACAAAGCAAATCATTGCTAGTGAAATTATGAAGTTGAAATTTTATGATAACAATTTCCAAATGAATTATCCTTTTAATATTTTTATTGAAAGTAAAAAAGATGAAATTTTCAACATTTTCAATTCTAATAACAATGGTTCTGTAAATATGTCTGAGCTGAAACAATTGATGAATACCTTCTCTCCGAAAGATTCTGATTCTAAATGGAACAAATGGAATTAAGCTATTTTTGAGTTATAATTTTCTTCAACAAATAATTGATGATATTAAAAATTAACAATTAATGTTATAAATTTACGCTTCGAAATTTAGTTCATAAAAAAACTAAATTTCGAAGTGTACAATTGTAAATCAAAAATCGTAAACTCTAAAATGCTCAACCGAATTTTTATTCAAAATTTTGCTTTGATAGATCAACTGGAGATTCATCTTCAGAAAGGATTACAAGTAATTACCGGAGAAACTGGCGCAGGAAAATCTATTATTCTGGGCGCACTTCGTTTGATAATGGGTGAAAGAGCAGATTTGAAAAATTTTTCGGATTTAGCAGCAAAAAGCATTGTAGAAACTGAATTTAAAATTTCTAAAAATTTACAGAATTTCTTTACCGAAAATGATTTGGATTTTGATGAAAACACTATCATCAGAAGAGAAATTTTGCCAAGTGGAAAATCCAGAGCCTTTGTAAATGATGTACCTGTTACGCTAGATATTTTAAAAGAATTATCAGAAAAACTGGTAGATATTCACTCTCAATTTGAAACATCTAACCTGTTTAGCGAAGCATATCAATTCAAAATTATAGACGGACTTTCAGAGAATAAAAATCTGATAGAAAACTACCAAAAAGATTTTTCTGAACTCCTGAAAGTAAAAAAAGAAGTAGAAAAACTTAAAAATCAACTTTCCGAAGGCAATAGAGAAAGTGATTACAAACAATTTTTACTAGAAGAATTAGAAGCTGCCAATCTGGAAAATGTAAATTTTGAATTGCTACAGTCTCAAATTTCTTTGGCAGAAAACAAAGGAACTATTTCAGAGCTTTTGGCTCAGATATTTGCCAGAACAGACCAAGATGAAATTGGTGTTTTTGATAGTTTGTATGACATCAAAAACAAGCTCAATAAAATTGCGGAACTTTCTCTGCAATTCTCTGAAATCAACCAAAGGTTTGAAGAAAATTATATTGAGCTAAAAGATACATTGTTTCAATTACAAAACGAAGCCGAAAACATAGATACCAATTCCGAAGATTTATTGGCATTGCAAGAGCAAAATGATAGAATTAATGCGCTCTTTTTAAAGCATAAAGTTTCAGAAATTGAAGATTTACTTCTAATAAAGAATGAACTTTCTGCCGAGCAAAGCTCTTTTGTAGATTTAGAAACTAAAATTTTTTCTTTAGAAAAGCAAATTGCAGAATTAGAAAATTCTTTAGAAAAACAAGCTAAAATCTTAACCAAAAATAGAGAAAAATTAATCCCTGTTTTCAAGAATAAAATAGAACATCTGCTTCAAAAATTAGGATTAGAAAAAGCGAAAGTAGAAGTAGAACTTGCCTCAACTAAAGACTTCGTTTTATTTGGAAAAGAGAAAATTCAATTGCTATTTCAGGCGAATTCTGGCTTTCCTTTGAAACCAATTCAATCTGCTATTTCTGGCGGAGAAAGAAGCAGAGTAATGCTTGCAATTAAGAAACTAATGGCAGAAAACGCAGAACTCCCTACCTTAATTTTAGATGAAATAGACACTGGAGTTTCTGGTAGAATTGCAGACGAAATAGGAAACGTAATGCAAGAAATGGCAGAAAATATGCAACTAATTGTCATTACACATCTTGCGCAAGTTGCCGCAAAAGGAAATAACAATTATAAAGTTCTAAAATCTGATATAGCAGGTAAAACACAAACTCAGATAGTTCCGCTGAACCAAGAAGAAAAACTCACAGAAATAGCACAATTGCTTTCTGGAAGCAAAATTACAGACGCTGCAATTCTCCAAGCTAAAGAATTGATGAATTTGTAAATGTAACGTTTCCTCGCGATTGCAAACTAATACATTAAAACTATGGTATGTATTTTCGTTTGCTTCAATTAGAAATCAAAAATTTCTTTAGAAATCCGCAATTCGGGGCTAATCTAGCCTTGAAGATTTTTTCGTTATTTGCTTTGGCAAATTTTGCCATTATATTTGTTGGCGCAGCATTTTTCTTATTTTTCTTTGCCAAAAAAGAGATGAATGTAGATCCACTTATTCTACTTTCTAGATGGTTTATTTATTATTTGGTCTTTGATTTGGCGGTAAGATATTTTATGCAACAGCTTCCTACGCAGAATATTAAACCATTTTTAACCCAAAATATTTCAAAGAAAAAGCTCGTTAATTATACACTTCTAAAAGTTGTTACCAATTTTTTCAATTGGGGGAATTTATTATTTCTGATTCCTTTTGCAGGAATTATGCTCTACAATCATTATAATGTTTTAAACGTTTTGATGTGGTTTTTAGGAACTTTTGCGATGTTTTATATCAATAATTTCATCAATATCTTAATCAACGGAAAAGACCGATGGCTCTACGGAACTGTAATTGTTTTCGCGATACTTTGGTCATTAGACAAATACGAGATTATTCAAATTTCTAAACTGTCGGAATTAATTTTTTATAGTTTTTATAGCACAATAGGCGCATTTATTATTCCAATTGTGATTGCCTCCATTTTGGGATATTACACTTATCAATATATTTTGAAAAACTTTTATCTTGATAAAGGTTTAGAGCTCAAAAAAGCAGAAGGAAAAACAGAAAATATTGCATTTTTAAACAAATACGGAGCTTTAGGAGCGTTTCTAAATAATGACATTAGATTAATCAAAAGAAGTAAAGCCGCAAAAAGTGCAGTAATAGGAAGTGTAATGTTTCTTTTCTATGGGCTTTTAATTTATTCTTCTAAAACCTATCAAACCGATTTTATGAAAATGTTTATGGGAATTTTCGTAACGGGTGGTTTCTTATTTATTTTTGGTCAAAAAGTTCCAGCTTGGGATAGTTCTTATTATCCGCTAATGATGACCCAAAAAGTTCCTTACAAACAATATTTAGAAGCTAAATGGTGGTTGGTAAATTTGGCCACAATTTTGTGTATGATTTTGGCAATTGGCTATGCTTTTATCAGTTGGGATTTATATTTTACATTTCTTGCAGCAGGTTTATACAATTTAGGTGTAAATTCTCATCTTACCTTGTTAAGTGGAGCCTATAACAAAAACCCTGTTGATTTGAATACTAGAGCAAAATCTATGGGAGAAAAAAATCAATTTAATCTTAAAAACTTACTTCTAACCATCCCAAAAATGCTGTTCCCAATGGCAATTTTTGCGGTTGTTAAATATTTTTTCGGAATGTTTGTCGCTATGCTTACCATTGCTATTATAGGTGCTATCGGATTTTTGCTACGAGCTAAAGTCTTTGATTTTATCGTAAAAGTTTACATCAAAGAAAAATATTCTGCCATTGCTTCTTTCAAGAAAAATGATTAATTCTTAAAAAACAAAAAAATGATATCAGTACAAAATCTTTCAAAAATTTACGGAAATACCAAAGTTTTAAATATAGAATCCTTAGAAATACCAAAAGGCGAAACCTTCGGTTTGGTAGGAAACAATGGCGCAGGAAAAACCACGCTTTTCAGTCTTTTATTAGATTTAATAGAAGCCAGCACTGGAAGCGTTTCGGTTGATGGCGAAAATGTAGCCAAATCTGAACATTGGAAAGGCAAAGTCTCTGCGTTTATTGATGAAAATTTTTTGATTGGCTATCTTACGCCAGAAGAATATTTTTATTTCATAGGCGAACTTAGAAATCAGAAAAAAGAACAAGTAGATACTTTTCTGAAACAGTTTGCAGATTTTTTTAACGGAGAAATTCTCAATGGTAAAAAATACATCAGAGATTTATCTAAAGGAAATATGAAAAAAGTAGGAATTGTAGGCGCTTTAATTGGCGAACCAGACATTATTGTACTAGACGAACCTTTTGCAAACCTAGATCCAACCACTCAAATTAAATTAAAGAAATTAATTAAAGACTGGTCTCAAAATGAGCAAATTACGTTCTTAATTTCTAGCCACGACCTGGCACACACTACAGAAGTATGTAACAGAATTGTAGCCATTAACAAAGGTGCTATTGTAAAAGACATACAAACCAACTCCGAAACCTTACAAGAATTAGAAGATTATTTTGCCAATCAAGTGGTAATTTAAACTCATTATAAATCACCTTTAGCCCCGAAAATTTTCGGGGCTTTTTTAATGCTAAAAATGGTAAAATTCCGTAAATTTACACTTCAATTTTTTGATTCAAATTGTTCTAAAACAGGATATTTTTTGAAAACAAAAATTGTAAATCGAAAATTGTAAATCGAAAAATTAAATATAAAATGGACTTTATTTACCAAGATCCGTATCCTATTCTAAAGGATGACACTGTTTATAAAAAACTCACTTCAGATTACGTAAAAGTAGAACAATTAGGAGATAGAGAAATCTTAACCATCGATCCAAAAGCTCTAGAACTTCTTGCCGAAAAAGCAATGGAAGACGTTTCTTTTATGCTTCGTTCCGAACATTTGGCATGTCTTCGTAGAATTATAGACGATCCAGAAGCTACTGATAATGACAGATTTGTGGCGTATAATTTATTACAAAACGCTGCAGTAGCTGTAGAAGGAGCTTTACCATCCTGTCAAGACACTGGTACTGCAATTGTAATGGCAAAAAAAGGAGAAAACGTTTATACCGGAGTTGATGATGGAGAATTTTTAAGCCGAGGAATTTACAATACCTATAAAAATAGAAATTTAAGATATTCTCAAATTATTCCTTTAACGATGTTTGATGAGAAAAATTCGGGTTCTAATCTTCCTGCTCAAATTGATATTTATGCTAAAAAAGGAAATTATTATGAATTTCTTTTCTTAACAAAAGGAGGAGGTTCTGCTAACAAAACTTTTCTTTATCAAAAAACTAAATCTCTATTGAACGATAAATCTTTAGAAGAATTTATCCGAGAAAAAATTATGGATTTAGGAACAGCTGCTTGTCCGCCTTATCACTTAGCTTTGGTTATTGGTGGTACTTCTGCTGAAGCCAATTTAGCAGCCGTAAAAAAAGCTTCTGCTAAATATTTTGACAACCTTCCAACCGAAGGAAACGAAGCGGGACAAGCTTTCAGAGATTTAGAATGGGAAAAAAGAGTACAAGAAATTTGTCAAGAATCTGCCATCGGAGCTCAATTTGGCGGGAAATATTTAACGCACGATGTTAGAGTAATCAGATTACCAAGACACGCTGCAAGTTGCCCAGTTGGAATGGGCGTTTCTTGTTCTGCAGACAGAAATATCAAAGGAAAAATCACTAAAGATGGTATTTTCTTAGAACAATTAGAAACCAATCCTGGTCAATATTTACCAGAAACTGCACCACATTTAGAACCTGCAGTGGAAATAGATTTGAACAAACCAATGCCAGAAATTTTGGCGGAATTATCAAAATATCCTATCAAAACTCGTTTGAAACTTAACGGAACACTAATTGTTGCAAGAGATATTGCCCACGCAAAAATCAAAGAATTATTAGACTCTGGAAAACCAATGCCAGAATATTTTAAAAATCACCCGATTTATTACGCTGGTCCCGCAAAAACTCCAGAAGGAATGCCAAGTGGAAGTTTCGGACCTACAACTGCGGGAAGAATGGATGTTTATGTAGATGAATTTCAAGCGAATGGCGGAAGTATGATTATGCTTGCCAAAGGTAACCGAAGCAAAGATGTAACCAACGCTTGTGCAAAATACGGCGGTTTTTATCTCGGTTCTATTGGAGGGCCTGCTGCCATTTTAGCAAAAGAAAATATTCTGAGCGTGGAAGTAGTAGATTTCCCAGAATTGGGAATGGAAGCGGTAAGAAAAATAGAAGTGAAAGATTTCCCTGCGTTTATTATTACCGATGACAAAGGCAATGACTTTTTTGCAGCTTTGGCGCATTAAAATATTCCAAATAAAAGAAAAGAGAGCGAAAATTTTCGCTCTCTTTTTTTATTGAGTTTGTACAAATAAGATTGGCTGTACATTTGGAACGTAATTTTGGTGCAGCCCGACTTGAGTGGAGCTCTTTTTGTAAATTTTTTGCATTGGCTAATGCTTTGGAAAAATTTACAAAAAAGCGGGAACGGAAGTCGGAAATAGCTGCCCTAAAAATTTAAAAATTACAAGAATAAATTCAAATTAGATTCATCTGATTTTTCTAAAAATGTAGCGACACCTCCAGTTTCTACCACATCTAAAAGTTCTTCTTTTTTCACTCCCATTACATCCATAGACATTTGGCAAGCCACGAATTCTACACCGTTTTCTTGCGCATCTTTCATCATTTGTTCTAGCGAAGCTACGCCTTTGTTTTTCATTTGATTTCTCATCATTTTAGCTCCAATTCCGAACATATTCATTTTAGAAAGCGCCAATTTTTTAGAATGAGAAGGCATCATCATTTCAAACATTCTACTTACGATGTTTTTTTTCACGCTAGGTTTTTCTGTTTTTTTGATGATATTCAATCCCCAAAAAGTAAAGAAAAGTGTTACTTTTTTGCCCGAACTTGCCGCACCATTCGCCAAAACAAAAGTAGCCAATGCTTTGTCTAAATCATCACTGAAAACCACAAAAGAGGCTCCATTTTGAGTGTTTTTTTGTAAAGAAGTTTTCTTTTGCTCTGCTTTTTCTATAATTGCAGAAATTTTCCCAGCGTTAGAAGTTACGTCTATCAGTTTGTTTCCCGTCATATTGCACCAAGAAACTACGTCTTTCGCAAAACCAGGGTCGGTTGCCAACACTTCATATACATTTCCAGAATCTGCGGTGTCAAAAACTTTTTTGAGTTTCATAATCGGTCCAGGACATTGTAATCCACAAGCGTCCACTTTTATGGCGTTTCCACCAGAAACGGTAACTGCTTTATTTTGAGCTTGATAAATATGATTGTCTTTTTTCACAACCAAATTTTTGTAAATATCTTCGTTGCTCTGTTTTTTTACGGCATATTCCCAAGTTTTGTAACCTCCATTAAGATTATAAACATTTTCGAAACCGTTTTGCATTAAAATTCTTGCCGCCAAATAACCTCTTAAACCAACCGCACAAAATACTACAATGGTATTGGCTTTATTGAGCAAATGAAGATTGTCTCGCAAATCATCAAGCGGAATATTAATAGCACCAGGAATTGAACCCAAATCAAACTCGTCTTTGGTTCTTACATCTAAATAAACTGTTCCGTTAAGCGTTTCTTGAGCATTAATGTGTCTCCAATGTTTTATTTTTACTTTTCCTTTCAAAATATTTTCGGCAACATAACCTGCCATATTTACAGGGTCTTTTGCAGAAGAATAAGGAGGTGCATAAGCGTGTTCTATATCAATTAGATCATAAATAGTACCGCCTTTTTTTACCACACTTGCAATTAAATCTAATCTTTTATCAACGCTATCATATCCCACAACTTGCGCTCCGAAAAGTTTACCTGTTTCTGGCTGATAAATAATTTTGATGGTCATAGGAATGGCACCAGGATAATAACCAGCGTGAGAAGCAGAATGCGTGATGGAATCTATATATTTAATGCCAGATTTTTTCAAAATCTTACTCGCAATACCTGTAGAAGCCACGGTAATATCAAAAACTTTGGCAATTGCAGTGCTTATTGAGCCTTGATATTCAGTTACATTACCCAAAATAATATTGTCTGCACAAATTCTACCTTGTCTGTTTGCAGGTCCCGCCAAATAATTCATAAAAGGTTTTCCCGTAATCGGACTCGGAAATTCTATGGCATCGCCTACTGCATAAACGTCTGGATTAGAGGTTTGTAAATATGGATTTACTTTAATTCCGCCAGCTTCACCAATTTCTAAACCGCTTTCTTTGGCAAGTTTGATGGTAGGTTTCACGCCAATGGAAAGAATGACCATATCTACCGTAATTTTTCTACCCGACATTAATTCGACAATAATGCTACCGTCTTCTAATTTTTCAAAACTTTTTACGCCATCAAGAAGATAAAATTCTACATTTTTGGTTTTCAAATGTTGGTGAACAATAGAAGCCATAGAATAATCTAAAGGTCCCATTACTTGATCAGACATTTCTACAATAGAAACCTGAATGCCGAGTTCGTGAAGGTTTTCTGCCATTTCCAAACCTATGAAACCAGCACCTACCACTATTGCTTTTTGTACATTTTTGGTAGAAATATATTCTTTAATATAATCGGTATCCGTAACGTTGCGAATGGTAAAAATCCCTTCACTCTTAATTCCTGGAAGCGGCGGAACAATAGGATCTGCACCTGGCGAAAGAATTAATTTATCGTATTTTTCTTCGTAAGTTTCACCCGTAATTAGATTTTTTGCTTTTACCAATTTCTCTTCAGGATGAATGCTCAAAACTTCTGTATTTACTCTTACATCAATGCCATATCTTGTTCCGAATTCTTCGGCAGATTGCACAAAAAGTTTTTCTCTTTCATCTATCACTCCCCCAATATAATAGGGAAGACCGCAGTTTGCATAAGAAATATATGCGCCTTTTTCAAATAAAATAATCGGATTTTTTTCATCTAATCTTCTCAATCTTGCGGCACTAGTGGCACCACCAGCTACACCGCCAATAATTAATATCTTCATCTTTTGTCATTAAATTTCTCTGCAAAATTACCCCAATAAAATAGGGTAATGCATAATGTTTTGATGAGAAATATCAATAATTGACTTCAAAAAAAAGAAAGTTCTTAACAAAGATATTTTTCTATTAAAAAAGGTAATTTTTATCGATTTTGAGAAATTTTTTCTTGTTGATTTTGAGTAAAATAGGGGTTATGAAATCATGAAAATTAATCTTTGTAAAAAAAGCGTAATAAATTTTGCATAAATAGAAGTAAAGTTTTATTTTTGCCTAAAATAATAGAAATTATGTTTTTAGCAGGATTTTGGCCAGTTTATCAATTCCTTTGGACAGTGTATTTTATCACAATGTTCCTTGTAGGATTTTGGTGTATCTTTATGTTTTTCGGAGTGGTAATTCCTATGTGGTTAACCGAAGGTTTAGCAGAATATTTCGGGAAAACTAAGAAATTTAATCCTGAAGACATCAGAAGAAAAACATTGGCAGAACAAGAAGGTGTAGAAGTAATTTACAACCAACCAAAAGGTTCTGGTCCTTATTTACACGCAGGTCATCATTAATTTGACGACATTGCTTTCTTCCCTAAATTCGAAGAAAGTAATATCAAAGCAAAACAAAATATATTTAAAATCTGTTCAGTTTTCTGAGCAGATTTTTTTATTCTGTCATTGCGACTGCGAGGAACGAATCAGGAAGCAATCGTTTTTAGAAGCAACAAGATTTGTAATTCTTTTGCACTTCAGTCCCGCTTTCCGCTACAATCTGTCATTGCGAAAACGTTTGAAAAAACGTTTGAAGCAATCTGTTAATTGAAACAGATTGCTTCACCTCACAAGTTTCGCTAGCAAAGACAGGATTTTCGCTACAATCGGGGCTAAATTTCACTTTCAATTCTTCTTTAGAACAAAAAAACTCGAAGAATTATTAGACTTACAGCTTCTTAACTTCTAACTTCCTACTTTTTTGTATCTTTGCACCCAAATAATTTTAGACAATGTCAAAAAGTTTAATTCCAAAACTTCAAGCAATTAAGCAACGTTATAACGAGGTTGCTGATTTAATTATACAACCAGATGTCATTACTGACCAAAAAAGATACGGTCAGCTCAATAAAGAATACAGCGATTTAGGAAAAATCGTGAAGGTTTTTGATGAGTATATGCAAGCTCTTAATACGATTGAAGAATCAGACGAAATCATCGCAGATGGTTCTGATAAAGATTTTGTAGAATTAGCCAAAATTGAAAAAAACGAAGCCTTAGAAAAAATCCCAGGTTTGGAAGAAGAACTGAAAGTACTTTTGATTCCGAAAGATCCTGCAGATGATAAAAACATCATTCTAGAAATGCGCGCCGGAACTGGTGGCGACGAAGCTGCAATTTTTGTGGAAGATATGTACAGAATGTATTCTATGTATTTCAAAACCAAAGGTTGGAGACACGAAGTAACCGATTCTTCCGAAGCGTCTAAAGGCTATAAAGAACTGGTAATGAAGGTAGAAGGAGAAGGCGTTTACGGAATTATGAAATTTGAATCGGGCGTTCACCGTGTTCAGAGAGTTCCAGAGACGGAATCTCAAGGTAGAGTGCACACTTCGGCAATTACGATTGCGGTTTTACCAGAAGCAGAAGAAGTGGATGTGGAAATTAATCCTGCAGATATTGAGATGCAAACTTCTCGTTCTGGTGGAGCTGGTGGACAAAATGTAAACAAAGTAGAAACTAAAGTTCAGTTAACGCACAAACCTTCAGGAATTGTGGTGGTTTGTCAACAAGCACGTTCTCAGTTGGCGAACAGAGAGTTAGCGATGGAAATGCTTCGTGCGAAATTGTATGATATTAAATTACAGGAAGTTGTAGGAGATATAGCGGCACAACGTAAAACAATGGTTTCTACTGGTGACCGTTCTGCAAAAATTAAAACCTACAATTATCCTCAAGGTAGAGTTACTGATCACAGAATTAATAAATCTATCTACAATTTAGATGCTTATATGAATGGCGACATCCAAGAAATGATGGATGCCGTAATTATGGCAGAAAATGCAGAGAAAATGAAAGGACAAGAGGAAATTTAACGAATTTTCGAAAAAATATAGAGAAAGCTCCCAAAATTGGGAGCTTTTTTAACTCTTGTCAATTTATTTAAGGAACTCTTTTTATTAGAGAATATCGCTTATTTCTTGATGATAAGAAGATGGTGATAAACCAATTTGACGGACACAAGCTTTAAAACTAATTTTATCTCTTTCATTTAGTTCAATTTCCATACTAATTCTAAAAGCTAAATTATCATCTATATCTTTATTTGCCATTCTGACAACGTAACGCATTACATACCATCTATTATGATAATGACCTAATTTTGCTGCAGTTATTGCACATTTAGCTTTAACCTCAATATCTTTTGTATTATTATATATATAAAATATATTTCCTACAATAACATCACAAAAGTCATAATTAAAGGAATTTGAATAAACCCAATCTAAATATTCAATTGAAAATTCAGCAAACATGTGTTTGTCAAGATTTTTGAAGTGGCTTAAAATTTCTTCAGAAATTAAATAAAATAATATGTCTTGAATTGTATCACTATGTTTAATATAGAAAATGTAAGTTTCAAATTTATCTTCTTGCCAATTAAGAACATCTCCAAAATCTTTTTGCCATTGAATATCTGAGGCCGTAGCTGCAGTCCTATTTCCATTTGACAATAAAGTTAGTAATCTAGTTCTTAAAGTTTTTATATTTCTAAATCTATTCTCTTTCTTATGCTTTGTACATTTGTTAATAATTTGTCCGATTTCTCCATCACTAGTGAGTTCAGAATATGGCACTCTGTTTCCGTCTGTGAAGATGTCATGTAAAATTGCTCCAAATGAAAAAATATCTGCTTGCGGAGTTATTCTATTAAATTCCACAACTTGTTCAGGTGCACAATACATTACTGTGCCATATGCATTATTACTTGTTGTTATTGTTTGTGATAAAATTTCTTTATCTTGCGTAATTAATCCAAAATCTGCTAATTTCCAAACTCCATTATGTTTAAGAATATTTTGAGGTTTTAAATCTCTATGAACAAGTTGTTTTTCATGTAAAAATTCTAAACTATTTAGAATGTCGCCCAAACCTTCAGGATTTCTAGTTTCTCTTTTACAAGATTCTATTTCCTCCGTGTAAACTTTTTCAGCTAAAGGCATTAAAAACCAAGGAGTTTCCGAAGTTAAATCATCATATATTATTGGTATAAAATAATCTTTAGGAAGTATTTTTTGAGTTTTTACTTCACGAATAAATCTTTTTTTTAATTTATCACACAATTCAGTATTCCCAACAAATTGTGTAGACGGTGAAAAAGTTTTTCTGGCATAATGAATTCCATCATCACATAAAACCTCATCAATATCACCAAAACCACCTCTATTTATGTTTCTTATTACATTTACAATATTCATTTTAAACTAAATCAATTTTAAAATTTGTTAATTCAACAATAACAAGTTTGCCATAGCCTTCTCTATTTAAATATGTTCCATTATCAATGCAAACTAATGAAGATTTTTTTTGAATTAAATCTTTTATTTCACCAATCGGTTTAGGAGTGTGGCCATGAATTATTATTCGATCTTTTAACCAATCTTTATTTAAAAAATTTTCAGGATTTCTTTCCCATTGCATAGTGTATAAATCAGAAAAAGGATTTTCAATATTCATATTTAATGCAGCATGTACCAAAATAAAATTTTCAAAAATTATATAGTTTTCAAAAGAATCAATAAAATCAATATATTTTTGAGGAACTTTTTCAATGGAATTAGTTAGAAAGCTTAATAACGTTTTATCACCTCCATTCAACATCCATTGATTAAATGTGTTTGAATCTTTGAATGAATCTAAAAACATTTGTTCATGGTTTCCTTTAATTATTTTGATGTCAAATCCATTTTCTATTAATAAAAAAATTGTGTCTAAAACTCCTTTTGAGTCTTTACCCCTGTCTATAATGTCTCCTAAAATAAAGAGTTTGTCAGACTTTTTTAGTTTAACTTTTTTAAGTGCTTTTCTAAAAAGCTCATCATTTCCATGTATATCGGTTACTGCAAAAACTCTCATAATACAAATGTACAAAATCAATAAATAATTTATAAAATATTTATTTCAAAACATTAAAAAAGACTTGATTTTATACTTTTTAGAAAAAAAGAAATATAGGACTCAAAAATGACAATTTAGAAAAAAAATCCATAGAAAATCTGTAGATTTCATTTTTAACTCGGCAATTTCAAATTGTATTTCCTGAAAATTTTTACCACTTTTTTTACATCTTCCATATCTGCTGGTCGGCAATTTTCTAGAGGATACGCTCTGCCTATTTCTTTCCATTTGTGTGCGCCCATTTGGTGAAATGGTAAAATATCTACTCGTTCTACATTTTTGAACTGAGAAACATATTTTGCCCAATTTTCTAAATCTTCCGCATCATCTGTATAACCAGGAACGAGAACGTATCTTAGCCAAGTTGGCTTGTTGATTTCAGACAAGTAATTCATAAACTGAAGCGTAGGTTCTAGTTCTACTTCTGTTAGTTTTAGATATTTTTCAGGATTGATGTGTTTAATGTCCAGAAGCACCAAATCTGTAATTTCTAAAACTTCTTTAATGTCATCACTAAACAAATATCCATTGGTATCTACACAAGTGTGAATGCCGTTTTCTTTGCATTTTTTAAATAATTCCAGAACAAATTTGGCTTGCATCAGAGGTTCACCACCAGAAACGGTAACACCACCCGATTTTATAAAACCTTTTACTTTTTCTATCTCGTAATAGGCTTCATCTACGGTCATTTTAGTTTTTTCGCCTTTGTTCCAAGTGTCTGCATTATGACAATAGAGACAACGAAGATGGCAACCTTGCAGAAAGTATATAAATCTAATACCGGGACCGTCTTTGGTACCGAAAGTTTCGTATGAGTGAACAAATCCGTGTGTTTGCATAGTTTTCAAAAATACAAAATTTAAAGAAAAAGAGAGTTAAGAACCTCTTCCTAACTCTCTTCGAAAAATAAATGAATTTATATAAAAATTAGAAACATTCTGTAATGGTTCTATTAATTACATCTAGTTGTTGTTCTTTAGTCAACTTAATGAAATTAACAGCATAACCAGAAACTCTGATGGTTAACTGAGGATATTTTTCAGGATGTTCCATTGCATCTTCTAATAATGAACGGTCAAAAACATTTACATTTAGGTGGTGACCAGTTTGGTTAAAATAACCATCTAGTAAACCAATCATATTGGCTTGTTTTTCTTCCATTGTTTTTCCTAACGTTTCAGGAGTAATGGCAAAAGTGTAAGAAATACCATCTTGCGCATCTTCGAAAGGAAGTTTCGCTACTGAAGCTAAAGAAGCTACTGCACCTCTGGTATCACGTCCGTGCATTGGGTTTGCACCTGGTCCGTATGGTTCACCTTCTCTTCTTCCGTCTGGAGTATTACCTGTTTTTTTACCATAAACTACGTTAGAAGTAATGGTTAATACAGATTGTGTAGGAATGGCGTTTCTGTAAGTTTTTTGTTGACGAACTTTGTCCATAAAGATTTTAACGATATCAACCGCAAATTTATCGGTATTGTCATCATTATTTCCGTAAGGAACGTAAGGTTGCTCTACAATATAATCTACAATAATACCATTTTCATCTCTTACTACTTTTACTTTTCCATACTTCATTGCAGCGAAAGAATCTGCTACAATAGAGATACCTGCAATTCCACAAGCCTGAGTTCTGATTACATCTACATCGTGAAGTGCCATTTCGTAAGCTTCATAAGAATACTTATCGTGCATATAATGAATGATGTTCAAAGCTTGGATGTAAGTTTCTGCCAACCAATCCATCATTTTATCAAACTTATTCCATACATCATCAAAATCAAGATAATCACCTTCTACTTTTGGCATTACAGGTGTAACTTGTTTTTTGGTCAATTCATCTACACCACCATTAATTGCATATAATAAAGCTTTTGGCAAATTAGCTCTTGCCCCGAAATATTGCATTTGTTTTCCGATGGTCATAGGAGAAACGCAACAAGCAATTCCGTAGTCATCATCAAAACAATCTTTCATAATATCATCATTCTCATATTGAAGAGATGAAGTATCTATAGAAACTTTAGCACAATATTTTTTCCAATTTTCTGGTAATTTTTCGCTCCAAAGAACTGTTAAATTTGGTTCTGGAGATGGGCCAATATTGTATAAAGTGTGTAAAAATCTGTAACTATTTTTAGTAACAAAAGAACCTCCTTTTTTATTAATTCCACCCAAAGATTCTGTTACCCAAACTGGATCACCAGAGAAAAGCGCATCATATTCTGGAGTTCTAAGGAATCTGATAATTCTTAATTTCATCACGAAATGGTCTATCAATTCCTGAGCTTCTTGTTCTGTAAGTACACCTCTTTTAATATCTCTTTCAATATAGATATCTAAGAAAGTAGAAACTCTACCAATAGACATTGCAGCACCATTTTGGTCTTTAGTAGCTGCTAGATAAGCGAAATACAACCATTGGATAGCTTCTTTTGCATTGGTAGCAGGTTTAGAAATGTCATAACCATAAGATTCTGCCATTCTCTTTAATGCTTTCAAGGCATTGATTTGCATTGTGATTTCTTCACGAAGTCTTACAATTTCTTCGCTCATCCCATCACACTCCATTTTATTGAAATAATCTTCTCTGTCTTTAATTAAAAAATCTACACCATACAGAGGAACTCTTCTGTAATCACCAATAATTCTACCACGTCCGTATGCATCTGGTAAACCAGTTACAATACCAGAATTTCTAGCAGCTCTAATCGGAGCATTGTACGCAGAGAAAACCCCTTCATTATGAGTTACTCTATATTTAGTGTAAATTTCTTTGGTATCAGCATCTAATTCATATCCATAAGCTTTAAGGCCGTCTTCCACCATTCTGATACCACCATTTGGGAAAATCGCCCTTTTAAGAGGCGCGTCAGTTTGTAAACCAACTATTTTTTCTAAATCTTTATTAATATATCCTGCACCATAAGCATCTATTTGAGAAGGCTTTTTGGTTTCTGCATTGTGAATTCCTTTTTCTCTCTCTACTTTAAACATTTCAGAAAGCTGAGCCCAAAGTTGGTCAGTTGCTTCTGTAGGACCAGCTAAGAAAGTCTCGTCACCTGTATATTCTGTATAGTTATTTTTTATAAAATCACTTACATTAATTTCCTTTTGCCAAACACCAGGTTTAAATCCTATTGTTGCTTCCATAATTTCTAATTATTTATTATTTTCTAATTTTTTATAAACTTTTTTCATTTCGAAATTTATAGGTAAAATTTAATTCCCTCTTATAAACTCCCTTTATGGTTTGGCAAAATTAGAAACATTAAAAATCATACAAAAGTCAAATAATATGACTTTTATTAGCGTTTTAGTTGATTTTTTTAATCGAATTTTTCTTTTTGATAGAAGAAATAAGTAATTACCCTTAATAGTTTATACAGAGTTTTAATAAAGAACTTAAAATTACAAAAACAGCAAACATAAATTAAATTAAATAAAAATATATCAAAATTACAGCCAGTTATTGCCTAATTATTCAAAACCACCAAATTTGCTTTCAAGCTCTAAAATTCTCAAAAAAAATCTAATTTTTTAGAACGCGAATTTTTATTAAATTTACTGATAGAAATTTCTTGAAATGAGAACCAAAATTCAAAATCAAAATCCTGATTTTCAAAACATCAGTTTTAATTCAAATTCTGAAAATTACACCTTTGAAAAAGACGGACTTCAGCTAAAATCTAAATATACCTCCGAAGACAGCAAAGAACTTGCCTCCAAAAGTTTCTCCGCAGGAATCTCCCCTTATTTACGAGGCCCATATTCTACGATGTATGTGCAAAAACCTTGGACAATCCGTCAATATGCAGGTTTTTCTACTGCAGAAGAATCCAATGCTTTTTACAGACGAAATCTTGCAGCTGGTCAAAAAGGACTTTCCGTAGCGTTTGATTTGGCTACGCACAGAGGTTATGATTCTGACCATCCTAGAGTAGTTGGTGATGTAGGAAAAGCTGGTGTTGCCATAGATTCTGTAGAAGATATGAAGATTTTGTTTGACCAGATTCCGCTTGATCAAATTTCGGTTTCTATGACTATGAACGGTGCGGTTTTGCCAATTCTTTCGTTTTACATTGTAGCTGCAGAAGAACAAGGCGTTTCGCAAGACCAACTATCAGGAACCATACAAAATGATATTTTGAAGGAATTTATGGTGCGAAATACTTATATTTATCCACCAAGTCCTTCTATGAAAATCATTGCAGATATTTTTGAATACACTTCTAAAAATATTCCAAAATTTAATTCCATTTCTATTTCTGGTTATCATATGCAAGAAGCAGGAGCAACACCCGTTTTGGAAATGGCTTACACCTTAGCTGACGGTTTAGAATACGTAAGAACAGGGATAAAAGCAGGAATGAATGTAGATGATTTCGCACCGAGATTATCCTTTTTTTGGGCAATCGGGATGAATCATTTTATGGAAATTGCCAAAATGAGAGCTGCAAGATATATTTGGGCAAATCTTCTCACTCAATTTAATCCTCAAAATCAAAAATCTTTAGCATTAAGAACTCATTCTCAGACTTCTGGCTGGAGTTTAACAGAACAAGAACCTTTCAATAATATTACAAGAACGGCAATCGAAGCACTTTCTTCCGCTTTAGGAGGAACACAATCACTCCACACTAACGCTTTAGATGAAGCGATAGCTTTGCCAACGGATTATTCGGCAAAAATTGCAAGAAATACACAAATTATTCTTCAGCAAGAATCTGGAATTTGTGACGTGGTAGATCCAATGGGAGGAAGCTATTTGGTAGAATCTCTTACTCAACAAATGATTGAGGAAGCGATGAAATATATAGACGAAGTAGAAAAAGAAGGCGGAATGACAAAAGCGATTGAAGCGGGAATTCCGAAAATGAGAATTGAAGAAGCTTCTGCCATTAAGCAAGCAAAAATAGACAGCGGTGAGGAGTTCATAATTGGTGTAAACTCCTTTAAATCAAGCCTTAAGCAACCAGAATTTGAAATTTTAGACATTGACAATTCTGAGGTTAGAAGAAAACAAATTGAAAGATTAGAAAAAATAAAAGCTGAAAGAAAGACGGAGTCTGTCCTCCAAATATTAAATGCAATTCGTGAATGTGCAAAGTCTGGCAAAGGTAATTTATTAGAACTCTGTATTGAGGCTGCAAGAAGAAGAGTGACTTTAGGCGAAATGAGCGATGCAATGGAAGAAAGCTTCGGACGTTATAAAGCCAACATTAGAACCATTTCTGGAATATATGCTATGAATGCCAATAAAAATGAATATTTCGAAAAAGCAGTGGCGCTAACCCAAAAATTCGAAGACGAGGAAGGTAGAAGACCAAGAATTATGGTTGCTAAAATGGGACAAGATGGTCATGACCGTGGCGCAAAAGTAGTAGCAACAGCATTTGCAGATATGGGATTTGATGTAGATGTTGCTCCGCTATTCCAAACACCAGAAGAAGTAGCCAAACAAGCGGTGGAAAATGACATTCATATTTTGGGTGTTTCTTCTTTGGCTGCAGGTCACAAAACGTTGGTTCCGCAAGTGGTAGAAGAATTGAAAAAATTAGGTGCAGATGACATCACCATTGTAGTAGGTGGTGTAATTCCGCAGCAGGATTATGATTTTTTATATCAAAATGGGGCAGATTTTATCTTTGGACCTGGAACTAATTTACCGAAATCTGCAGTGGAGATTTTGGAGAGAATATTACATTAACATATCTTTTTTGCCACGAATTCACAAAAATTATTCGTGAATTTGTGGCAATTTAAAACCATAAATGCAACTACATTTCCACAAAACCGAACTTCTTCTAAAAGAAACATTTTCCATCGCTTACGGAAATTATGACAAGCGAGATGCTTTGGTCGTAAAATTATCTCATTTAGGAAAAGACGGATATGGAGAGTGTGTTGCCATCAACTATTATGGAATAAATCTGGAGGAATTTGTTCAAAAATTAAAAGAAATTCAGCCTAAAATTGAAAGTCAAAAAATAATTCATCCAAAAGAATTTTTTTCGTTTTTAAAGCAATTTCATCTTCATCACTTTTTACTTTCGGCGCTAGATTGTGCGTATTGGGATTTATTTGGGAAGTTAGAAAACAAAAATTTTAACGAACTTAATCAACTGGAAAACAAAATTTTAACAGAAAGCTCCATCACCATTTCGATTGCAGAAATAGATGAACAAATTAGGAAAATAGAAAACAGCTCTTGGAAAAAGTTTAAGGTAAAGTGCAATGGATTTAATCCAAAAAACACAGAAAAATTATTGAATTTAAACCAAAATATTGCACTAGACGCCAATGCAAGTTTCACCAAAGAGGATTGTCTATTTATTCAAGAAACGCCTGAGTTCCGAAAATTAATGTACATAGAACAGCCTTTAGAAATAGGGAATTTCGGAATCCTAAAAAACAGCAAGTCTGTTAATTGGATGGCAGACGAAGATTGCCAAGACATTACTTTTTTAGAAAAATTAAAAACGCATTATTCTTCCATTAATATCAAACTAATGAAATGCGGAGGTTTAACTCCTGCGTTAGAAATGATAACTGAAGCCAAAAAACAGGGCTACAAAATTATGCTAGGATGTATGACGGAAAGCTCTATAGGAATTTCGGCTGGTTGCGCGATAGCTAGTTTACTCGATTTTGCGGATTTAGACGGCGCAAATTTAATCTCAAACGACTATGCAACAGGCAGTTTTGTGGAAAACGGTAAAATTATTCTTTCTGAAAAACCAGGACTTGGAATTGCCTTATTGTAAATTCTTCAGCAAAAAACCTAACAAATATCATTGAAATCAATCATATTTTAAATTTTATAAGTTTTTGAAATTCGTTGTAACTTTATGTGTATTAAATTTCTAAACTATGGAAACTACTACTTTGCAGAAAATCAACAACTTAATAAAAGACTTACCAGATTACTTAGCCGAAGAATTACTAGAATACGTAGAATTTCTAGTTTATAAATTTCATAAAGATGAAAATCTAAGTGACGACCAAAAAAGGGTTATCCTAAGAGGCTTGGAAGACATAAAATATGGCAGAACTCATTTAGAACCAGAAAAATAATTTTTACTATTTAATCTAAATTTGATTTAAGAATCTGTAAAATCTGTAGTAAAGTTCAATTTCAGTTTTACTCTAGAACTCACGGAAGTTTCTGCGCAAGTAGCAGGTTTCCAAGGTGTTTTAATTCTTAATAATGAAAACTTAAGGTCAACAATAAACATTTCTGCATTTTGAACTTTAGGTTCCACCACTATATTTTTCATTTTACCATCTTTATCCACATCAAAACTTACATAGAATGTTCCGTTTAGAGAATAAGAATTTCTATCTAAATAGGCGTTAGCATATTTCTTAAGCTGTTTTACAAAAACGTCTTCACCACCTGGAAATTCTGCTTTTGTGAATTGAGTGTTAAAATCAGATTTCTTGCAAGTGTAAACTTTGTTGAGCGTAAAAGGTTGTTTAATTTCTAATCTAAAAGTATTTCTACCGTTTTCAGATAGTAATAATTGGTCTTCGTTTCTCATATCTTCCACATCATTTTGTGCAAAAACAAATGATGAAAAGAATAAACTCATTAAAAGTAATTTTTTCATTTTTTTAATTTTTTTGGATGAAGATTTACCTAAAAATTAGACCATAAAGTTACAAAAAAAGGCTGCAAATTATTTACAGCCTTTCATTTATTTTTTACAAAACTTCAATTTGATTTTTCAATAAATCATCGAATTCTTCTCTTTTTCTAATGAGGTGTGCTTTTCCGTCTAAGAAAAGAACTTCGGCAGGTTTTAGTCTAGAATTGAAATTAGAACTCATTTCAAAACCATAAGCTCCAGCATTTCTAAACACCAAAACATCACTTTCCCTTACTTCGTGTAATTTTCTATCCCATGCAAAAGTATCGGTTTCACAGATATTACCAACTACCGTGTAGATTCTCTCTGGACCTTTAGGATTGCTTAGATTTTCTATAATGTGGTAAGAATCATAAAACATAGGTCTTATTAGATGATTAAAACCAGAATTCACTCCTACAAAAACAGTTGCTGTAGTTTGCTTAATTACATTAGATTTTACCAAAAAATGACCAGATTTTGACACCAAATATTTACCTGGCTCAAACCAAAGCTCGAAATCTTTCCCCGTCTCTTTTTTGAATTTGGAAACTGCTTTTTCTACTTTTTTGCCTAAAGATTTCACATCTGTTTCCATCTCGTCTTTTTTGTAAGGAACTTTGAAACCACTTCCCATATCAATATATTTTAGATTTGGAAAATTCTCAGAAAGCTCAAACATAATTTCTAAACCTTGTAAGAAAACATCTGGGTCTTTTATTTCGCTTCCTGTATGCATGTGAAGTCCTTCTACATTTACACCCGTAGTTTTCATCACTCTTTCAATATGACGAAGTTGATGAATAGAAATCCCAAATTTAGAATCGATATGACCTGTAGAAATTTTATAGTTTCCACCTGCGAAAATATGCGGATTAATTCTAATAAAAATAGGATAACTATTCCCAAATTTATTCCCGAATTGTTCTAAAATAGAAATGTTATCAATATTAATATGTACTTTCTCTGCCATTGCCTCTTCTATCTCTGCTAGATCTACACAGTTAGGCGTGAAGAGAATTCTCTCTGGCGTAAAACCAGCCTTCAACCCTAATTTTACCTCATTGATGGAAACACAGTCTAAGTTAGCACCTAATTTTTCTACATATTTTAAGATATTAATATTGGTAAGAGATTTACAAGCGTAGAAAAACTTGGTTTGCTCTCCGAAAGAAGTTTTTAGTTTTTCGTACTGAGTTTTAATAGAATCTGCTTCATAAACATAAACCGGTGTACCGAATTCCTGTGCAATGTTCAATAAATCTTGGTTGGTCATAGGGTCAAATTTTTAATTTTTAAAACATAAAAAAAGCAGGACTTTTCTATCAAGAGCCTGCTAAGTATGTAAATTTCTTTTATTTCAATATAATTATTGCAGCTCCTCAGAATAAGACCATTTCTTAGCCTTAGAAAAGTATTTCTTTCCCTTAGAAGAAGTAGATTTTATCTTTAGAATTGCGTTCATTTTTAATTTTTTATCTAAATTTTTGCCAAAAATAAGAGATAATGTTCAATTATACAAAATTTTTAGTGCTATTTTTCAGGAAGTTGTACAATTTCATATTCTTTTTTCAGTAAAGAGAGTTTCAACTCGTTGGTAATTTCTGGTGTTACCTTCTTTACTTCTATCTGTAGTTTATTAATCTTCTCTCTAGACTGTATCTGGTGATATAGCTCATAATACCCAAAACCAATGAGTTTCCCTTTTTCTATAACCAAGAAAGACTTTTCACCGAGATTTCTGCCTTTTCCTATCCAGATTTCGTTTCTGTTTTTAAGGGAAATGGCTTTTTCTAAAAGCTGATGATCTATTAACAAATCATCTTGATTGATATAATTTTTTACTTTATTTCCTTGCGAAAAATTTTTGAATTTAAGAATTGGTTTTTCTTGATGCTTTGAATTTTTATCAACCCAATATTTATCATTTTTATAGAATAAACCATATGGCAAAAACTGTTTTTTGACTTGTTCTCTATTGATTAAAATCAGCTTGGCAATCGTATCCGTTCCCGTAAGTTCGTAAGTAATTTGCTCTACTTCTTCTTGAATTTCAATAAATTTCTTTGATTTAGAATTAAAAATTTTCTTTGAAACCTTAAATAAATCATCTACGTATTCCTCAAAAATAATTCCGCCAGAGGCATTTTGGAAATACAAAAAACCTTTTTCTGAGGGCAAGTCTTGGGTTAATTCTTTAATCTTGTTGATATAGTTTTTAGCATTACTCTCTTCGTGATGCTGTTGGATAATCTCTTTGCTATTATCTTTGGTTTTCAACAATTTAAAAAGCTCCAAAGTTGCTCTAGCATCACCACTAGCTCGGTGTTCATCTACCAAAGGAATTCCGATGGATTTGCACAATTTCCCTAGAGAATAGCTATCTTCATCAGGAATTAATTTTTTCGCTAAAGGAATGGTATCTAACGTGTTGATTTTAAAATCATAACCCAATCTTTTGAAACTCTGACGAAGCATTCTATAATCAAAATCAATATTATGCCCAACCAAGGTTGTTCCGTCTGTAATTTCGATGATTCTTTTGGCAATTTCGTGAAATTTAGGAGCAGATTTTACCATTTTTGGAGTGATTTTGGTCAATTTCTGCACAAAAGGAGTAATATCACTTTCAGGATTTACTAGAGAAATAAATTGGTCTGTAATTATGTGACCATCATACCGAAAAATAGCAACTTCTATGATGCTTTCTTTTCGGTAGCCAGCTCCGTTACTTTCTATGTCTATTATGGTGTACATTATTTTGCTTTCAGCAATCTGCTTTCAGCAAAAAGTGAATGCAGAATTTTAATAAAATTTCCCACAAATTTACATTTTAAAAATTTGTGGGAATGATAAATTTCTATAAAATTATTGTTTGATCAATTTAGTTG
>DDFD01000032.1 GCA_002337005.1 Flavobacteriales bacterium UBA1937
TAAGCCCCGAAAGTACCAAACTAATGAATGCCATCAATATTAATCCCCAGCCTACACTTGGTGATTTTATGAAGTATGCTTCTAAACTATCTCCTATTAAATTTAATGTAAGAACACCTAAACCTACACCTACAAACCCCGAAATTACAGTAATTACAATACTTTCTTGCATAATCAGAGCAATAATACTTTTGGGTTTAGCACCTATCGCTTTTCTTACCCCTATTTCTTGTGTTCTTTCCTTTACAATATAGACCATTATATTACTAATGCCTATGATTCCTGCCAATAGAGTTCCCATTCCTATAAATCCTACGATAATGGTGATAACGAATAAAAACATAAAAGAATCTTTAAGACCTTCTGCACGGTTGTGTACACCTACACCGTTTTCGTCATCTGGAGAAACTTTTTTTCTCGCTTTTAATTCTTTTTCTAGCTGATTACTGTATTCTATAGCTTGTTCAGGATTTAATTTTTCGTCATAAGCAATAAAAACGGTACTTATAGTGTCAGAACTTTTTTTCATTTGTTGAAGAGTCGAAATAGGTACACTAATCATTCTTTCGTCCCAGTCTCCACCGTCGTCAGAAAAAACACCAATTACTTTAAAATTACTTCCATTAATTTCGAGTTCTTTACCAATTGGGCTACCATTTTTAATAAGGTCACGCTGTACCATTCTCCCAATTACCGCTACATATTGATTGTTATTAATATCTCTCGGAGTAAAAAATCTTCCGTCTAGTAGTTTTCTGTTTTCTATTTGTACTTCGTCTTGGTTAGCTCCAGAAATTTGATAATTTCCACTTTCTTTACCATATTTTACAAGCAAATTGGTAGAATATCTAGGTGTAGAATATTGTACTTTTTCTGGATGAGAATTAATAATAGCATCATAATCACTATTATTAAGTGTAACAGTTCTATCTGCCTGCAAACCACCGTATGCAATGTTGGTCTTGCCTGTATATATGGTGATAAGATTTTGAGCATCTCTGGTAAAACCTTCCTGAAATGCATTCTGAAGACCATTACCAATCCCGAAAAGCACAATAAAAATATACAAACCTAGTGCTACAGTAAAACCTGAAAGCACCGTTCGCAATATATTACTGCGAATAGATCCAAAAATTTCTTGCCAACGGTCTATATCAAACATGCTTTTTTATTTGTTCAAAATTTTGAGTTCAAAGTTTTTAATACCATCATTTCACCTCCTGCATTATTTACAGACATTCATTATAAAACGACTTGCTGTATATATTCATCTATTTCTATTAATCCATCTTTTAGATGTACATTTCTTTTGGTCTGCGCCGCTACATCTGGTTCGTGTGTTACTACGATAATCGTTTTTCCTTCGTTATTGATATCCTGAAGAAGTTTCATAATATCATGCGTTGTTTTACTATCTAGCGCACCTGTAGGTTCGTCTGCTAGAATTACTTTAGGATTTGTGATTAAAGCTCTAGCAATGGCAACACGCTGTTTTTGTCCACCAGAAAGTTCATTTGGTAAATGATTTGCCCATTGCGTCAATCCTACTTTTTCTAGATATTCCATAGCTCGCTGCGTTCTTTCTTTTCTAGGAATATTTTGATAATAAAGCGGAAGCGCTACATTTTCTAGTGCTGTTTTATAGCCAATAAGATTGAAGGATTGGAAAACAAATCCCAAAAATTTACTTCTATATTCTGCAGCTTTTACTTCGGTAAGATGCTCAATAGGAATACCGTCTAGTTCATAGATTCCAGAATCTTTTTCGTCTAAGATTCCTATAATGTTAAGCAATGTAGATTTGCCAGAACCAGAACTTCCCATAATGGAAACAAATTCGCCTTCGTCTATGCTTAGGTTTATTCCCTTCAAAACGTGGAGTTTACTTTTTCCTGTATCGTAGGATTTATGTAAGTCTTTAATTACTAACATTAAGTTTTTTCTGAATAAGTAGATTTTTACCACGATATGTTACAAAAGTTTTTTGCTTAATTTTTAATTTTTACTGTTTAATTATATTCTCCTTTGAGATAGAGGTTTTGAAGGTTTTGTTTAACTAAAAATGCCTTGTAAACATTAATTTTTAGGGTGTAATGGTGTCAAATGCTTTAGTATAGGTGCTTCTGTGTTAATGTGGAAAACTTTTAGGGCTAAAAATCAAAAATTTAACATCATGATGCCATTTTCACTTTCTTTTTTTAAGTTCAATCTCTATTTTTGTATTCGTGTCCTGAGCGAAAAATGTGAAATTAAAATTCATATTTATTTCTTTTAAGTTTTTGTAATTCAATGAATTGTAAAATAATTTCAGGAAATCATTAGTATTAAAAAGAAAAGTTTAACATTTAACATAAAACAGATTAACTATGGGAATTTTTGACAAACGAATCAGCTACAAACCTTTTGAATATCCTGAAGTTTTACAATTTGTAGAAGCTATCAATAAATCTTTTTGGGTACATTCTGAAATAGATTTTACAGCTGATGTACAAGATTTCCACTCTAATCTAGAACCTTACGAACAAAATGCTGTAAAACATGCACTTTTGGCAATTGCACAAATAGAAGTTGCGGTAAAAACTTTTTGGGGTAATCTATATAATCATATGCCAAAACCAGAGCTCAATGGTCTAGGAGCTACTTTTGCAGAATGTGAATTCCGTCATAGTGAGGCGTATTCTAGATTGTTAGAAGTGCTAGGTTATAATGATGAATTTAATAATGTGGTAGAAATTCCTGCCATCAGAGAGAGAATAGATTATCTAAACACTGTTTTAGCCAACGCAAAATCTACCAATCCGAAGGAATATGTTTCTTCTTTGTTATTATTCTCTATTTTAATAGAAAATGTATCCCTATTTAGTCAGTTTGCTACCATTTTATCTTTCACAAGGTTCAAAGGATATATGAAAAACGTTTCTAATATTATCGCTTGGACTTCTGTTGACGAGCAAATTCATGCCAATGCTGGGATTTACCTCATCAATAAAATCCGTGAAGAGCAACCAGATTTATTAACAGATGCAGATATCGAAGATATTTATAGTTTAGTAGATCGTTCTGTAGAATTAGAAGCTAAAATCTTAGATTGGATTTTTGAAGCGGGAGAAATTTCGATGTTTACCAAAGAAGATTTACTTAATTTTATGAAATATAGAGTAGATGATTCTTTAAAGAAAATCAATATGAAAACCCGTTACAATGTTTCTCCTGAACAATACAGACCGATGATGTGGTTCGAAGAAGAGGTTTTTGCTAACTCTATGGATGATTTCTTTGCCAAAAGACCTGTAGATTATACCAAACACGATAAGAGTATTACCGCGAATGATTTGTTTTAGATTTTTTGCTGGATGAAGGAAGCTGGAAGTTTCTCTACTCTCATCAAAATTATAGATTTTGATACTTCTCTGAAAGAGGGGAATCTTTCTAATAAAATTGATTTTTAAATGGCGCGAGCGAAGCGAGCGTCGATTGTTTTCAAAGTGAATAACGTAAACAATAATCAATAGGAACGGACTTTAGTCCGTTTTTAAAATGGAAAAATCAATTTAGCTTTAGCCAAAACCTAAAAATTTAATTTTTAGAAAAATTAGGAGATTGCTTCGTACCTCGCAATGACAACCTTATAAAAGGAACGAGTAACTCGTAACACGAACCTCGAAACAAAACATACAACTTATGACGCCAGAAATTATAGATGAAGTACAATTTACCAGATCAGAAAATTTCCATTTAGGGGAATTTATCTATATGGGAATGGGAAAAGTAAAAGAACAAACAGTTTGTATAGCAGTAGCTTATAAAATAGATTATTGTATTAAAAAAGCTTTACAGTTTGAAGAAGCAGATGCTAATGTGACTTTCACTCACATTAATAAAGTGAAAATTGGCGAACTAGAGCGCTGTAGAAAATTTGAGTGGAATTAAAAAAAAATCCAGAGGAACGACAAATTGTTAGAAGAAAAGATTTGTGTAAACCTCAACCGAAGAAATTTACATGAATAAATAGCCCTGATTGCAGTGAAAATCCTTTTTCTTGGCTTGGGATACGAGATGGAAAAGAAAAAGATGATAACGGAAAGCAGGAAGACAAGTAATAAGAATGCAGAACTGTCTGCTACAAATTAAATATTAAATTTAGAATATTGAATTTGGAATATTTTTTAAATAGAGATTATGGAAGAACAAAATACACCAATTTGGTGGCTAAATGATGAGTCTGAGCAAATGCTAAACAGAGGGTATCTCTTAAAAGGAGAAACCGTAGAAGGTGCTATAGACAGAATTACTACTGCCGCTGCTAAAAGATTATACAAACCAGAATTAATTCCTGCATTCAAAGAAATGATTACCAAAGGTTGGATTTCTTTTTCGTCTCCTGTTTGGGCGAATATGGGAACTCAGCGTGGTTTGCCGATTTCTTGTTTTAATGTACACGTTCCGGATTATATCGAAGGAATTACTCATAAATTAGGCGAGGTAATTATGCAGACCAAAATCGGAGGTGGTACTTCTGGTTATTTTGGTGAACTGCGTAACAGAGGAACTGCCGTTACAGATAATGGTAAATCTTCTGGTGCTGTTTCTTTTATGAAATTGTTTGATACCGCAATGGATGTGGTTTCGCAAGGTGGTGTAAGACGAGGTGCTTTTGCAGCGTATCTGGATATAGACCACGGTGATATCGAAGAATTTTTAAATATCAAAGAAATTGGTAGCCCTATTCAGAATTTATTTATGGGAGTTTGCGTTCCGGATTATTGGATGCAAGATATGATAGACGGAGATATGGAGAAGCGTAAAATTTGGGCTAAAGTGCTAGAATCTCGTCAGAAAAAAGGACTTCCGTATATTTTCTTTACTGATAATGTAAACCGAAACAAACCGCAGGTTTATAAAGATAAAGGTGCTGTAATTAATGCAAGTAATCTGTGTTCAGAAATTATGTTGCCTTCTACTGCAGACGAAAGTTTTATCTGTTGTCTTTCTTCTATGAACTTAGAATTATATGACGAATGGAAAGATACCAATGCCGTAAAACTAGCTATTTATTTTCTAGATGCGGTACTTTCTGAATTTATAGATAAAACCGAAGGAAATTACTATTTACAAGGTGCTAGAAATTTTGCTTTAAGACACCGAGCGCTTGGTTTGGGCGTTTTAGGTTATCATTCTTACCTCCAAAAAAATATGATTCCTTTTGAAAGTATGGAAGCAAAAATGTTTAATGCAAAAGCTTTCAAACAAATTCAAGAGCAATCTATTATAGCGTCTAAAGAATTAGCAAATATCTATGGCGAACCAGAAGTACTGAAAGGATATGGTCTTAGAAATACCACTACCATGGCTATTGCACCTACTACTTCTTCATCAGCTATTTTAGGGCAAACTTCACCAGGAATTGAACCTTTTGCTTCTAACTATTACAAAGCAGGTTTAGCGAAAGGAAATTTTATGAGAAAAAATAAATATTTGGCGAAACTTCTCGAAGAAAAAGGATTAGACAACGAAGATGTTTGGAGAGAAATAATGCTGAATCACGGTTCTGTACAACACATGAAGGAACTTTCACAAACCGAAAAAGATGTGTTTAAAACCTTCAAAGAAATTTCTCCTATGGAAATTATTACACAAGCGGCACAACGCCAACAGTATATAGATCAAGCACAATCTTTGAACTTGAACATCCCTGCTTCTTTGGCGATAAAAGATGTCAACAATCTGATGATAGAAGCTTGGAAAATGGGCGTGAAAACCTTGTATTATCAGCGTTCTCAATCTGTTTCTAAAGAATTGATGGTGAATTTTGTGACGTGTAGTTCTTGCGAAGCGTAATAGAATTGAAAATTGAAAGTTGAAAATTGAAAATGAGCCGCAGAAAATTTTTCTGCGGTTTTTTATTGACCTAGGAGTTATTTGCGTTAAGAAAATTTTTGAAAATTTCGTTAAAAAATTTCCACTGTTTGAGCGAGGCAAAAATCTTTATTCAAAAAAGCAAAACTTCTTTCCGAGCGAGTTTTGGAAATTTTAGAAAGTTTCAGAAATTTTTAGCAAATAAATCCAGTCTTGAACTTTTGTTACTTTTGGTTCAAGCCAAAAGTAAATTTTAAAAAATTGATTAGTTTAGAATCCTTCGCAAAAACAAACTTTGTGTTCTCTGTGAAAAACTCTATGCTCTCTGTGTTAAAAAATTTACTTTTAAAAATCTAAAAAAATAAAATATTTTGTCTCTTTTGCGGTTAAAAATTCCAAAAATCTGTAAGAAATTTTTACCTTTGAAACTAATCCTTTTTTCCTAATCCCTAAAAAATAAAAAATGAAATTCGGACAAGTAGCAGACCCATCACAAATAGATTTTACCCTTCCTAAAGACCATCCTAAAACCAAAGAAATTTTATCAAAATCTAAAGGAAAAGATTTTAATATATTTATAGGTTGTGCCAAATGGAACAAAACCGACCTAAAAGGGTTTTATCCAAAAGGAACAAAAGACGAACTGAAATATTACGCCACCCAATTCAATTCTATTGAGTTGAACGCTACTTTTTACTCTTTGCCAAGCGCAGAACAAGTCTTAACTTGGAAGGAAAAAACACCCGATAATTTTAAATTTTTCCCGAAAATTACCAATACGGTTTCGCATTTCAGAAGATTGATTAACGTGACAGATGTGGTAACAGAATATGCTACTTCGGTGCAGAATTTCGGGGATAAACTAGGCATGGTTTTCTTGCAATTGCATGATAATTTTAAACCGAAAGATTTTGATAGGGTAGAAAAATTTGTAAAAGAATGGCCTAGAGAAATTCCATTGGCGATAGAAGTAAGAAGTACAGAATGGTTTGAAGAAGAAAATTTTGAAGAATTCTCTCAATTATTAGAAGAAAATAACATCGCAAACATCATTGTAGATACTGCTGGTAGAAGAGATATGCTGCATATGAGATTAACTTCTGATACTGCTTTTATACGATATGTAGGTGCTAATGCAGATAGTGATTATGCCAGATTAGATGATTGGTTAGAACGCATTAAACTATGGAAAAAAGAAGGTTTGAAAAATCTGTATTTCTTTGTTCACCAAAATGTGGAATTAGCTTCACCGCTTTTGTCAGCATATTTTATTGAAAAAGTGAATGCGGAATTCGGAACAGAAATTCACATTCCCGTGATGGCAGATCAGAAGACTTTGTTTTAAAATTTGCCACGAATACACGAATTATTATATAATTTTTTTTGATAAGAGCTTCAAATTGTATCAATAATAACACGAATGCACCAATTTTAAAATTATTATTCGTGCATTCGTGGCTTTAAAATTTATGCTAAAAATTTAATTTCCTTATCCTTAAAATTATTTTTCTCTACCAATTTATTCATAGTTTTCATCATTTTATGACGGAGTTTTGCCATTTTTCTGATGTTTTTGTCTTCGCTGTAATCAAAAATATTATCCTTAAAGCTGAAGGTGTCTCCATCTTTAAATTCAATATTATTTTTTTTGAGTTCTCCTAATAGCATTAGATTGGTCATGCTTTCTAGAAGTAAATGTTCAGATT
>DDFD01000068.1 GCA_002337005.1 Flavobacteriales bacterium UBA1937
AATAAACTTATGTAATAAATAATGATGAATGATGTTATCAATTAAAAAAACGTATTTTTGAATCTCAATTTATAAAAATGTCAAAAGAAAATCAATCTAATTTACTTGTTACTTTTTCTAATATTATTTCTAATGTTCTCAATCCTCTATTCTCATTATTGATATTTTTTGTGGTATATTCTTACCAAAAAAGTGAAGGTGAAATTAATCTTAAAAGTTTTTTACTGCCTATTCTGCTTGTTATAATTCCAATTTTCGGATGGATTTATTGGAATGTAAGAAAAGGAAATTACACCAATATGGATGTTTCTAACAGGAAACAAAGAAACAGTTTGTATTTATTTAACTTTTTTATTATCAGTATTTATATCGCAGTTTTATTTTACACCAAACAAAATTTTCATTATATATTAATCATTATTTTCCTGTTGGTATTAATGGTAGTTATGTTTTTGAGCAATTTATTTATTAAAAGCTCTATGCATACAAGTTTTAATGTTTTTGTGAGTGCTTTATTTTTTGCACTCAATCCTATTTACGGTCTTTTTTGGTTGTTTTTAACCTTATTAGTAGCAATTTCTAGAATAATTCTAAAGAGACATACCGTAAAAGAAGTAATTATGGGTGCATTTATTGCGATTATCGTTTCTTTTGTTTATCTTTATTTCGATATACAGAACCTTTAATTTACGATTAAAAAATGGAACACTTGAAACCTCTAACTACTGGCGAAGAAAACCTAATGAAAGTAATTTGGGCTTCACATAAAAATTACTTAAAAGATATCTTATCAGCATATCCCGAACCCAAACCTCACCAAAACACCATTTCTACTTTTTTGAAAAATTTAGTCGAAAAAAATTATTTGGTTACCTCTCTAGAAGGTAGAATTTTCAGGTATGAAGTGGCTGTTTCTAAAAAAGCCTACAAAATGTTTTTGCTCAAAAATTTTATTCAAGATTTTTACAATAGCAGTCCGAATGAACTTTTGGTAGATTTAATGAGTGAAGGCTTAATTCAACTTTCGGTTCCTGAAAAAGAAAAGGAAAAAGACAAAAAGAAAAAGAAGAAAAAGAAGAAATAAATTTGCTGAATGAATCTTTGGTAAGTATTTTTAAACAAATTTTTCAATTATTATATTTTGTTTCAAATTATTACTACTCACAAAAATATTTAATAGGCATAAAAAAAGCGACTCATAAAAGTCGCTTTCTATTTTTTACCAACGGCTTCCTCCGCCGCCTCTGTTATTTCCATAACCGCCACCTCTGTTGTTTCCATAACCACCTCCACGGTTGTTATCAAAGCTTCTGCGTGGTTTTTCTTCTCTTGGCTTAGCTTCAGATACGTTAAGTTCTTTACCGTTAAATTCTTTACCGTTTAAAGATTCAATAGCCTGACCTCCTTCTTCATCGCTCATTTCTACGAAACCAAATCCTCTAGATTTACCTGTTTCTCTGTCTGTGATGATTTTGCAAGACTGCACATCACCAAATTCTGAAAATAACTCTTGCAACTGATAATCTTTAGTTGCATAATTGATGTTTGAAACAAAAATGTTCATTGTTAAAAAAAATTAAATTAAAAAATTGTCTAAATGATAGTTATAAAAGGAATAACAAAAACGAATGAACATTAATTGAATCACTATTATAATAAATCTGTTGCAATATACACTTTTATTTTCTAAAATTAATATATGCTAATTAAATTTAATATTGTATTAAGAAACAATAAACCAATAAATTATGGTACATCATGCCCCAAACTTGCTTCTAATAATGAAAACCAATCTTCTATTTCTAAATTTATTTGTAATGATTTTTTTAAAGATTTTATGCTTTCTACTTTTGATGTTCCTATGATTGGGAGAATTTTCGAAGGATGTTTTAGCAAGAAAGCCAATAATAATTGAGCTTCATCCGCATTATATTTTACGGTAAGTTCATCAAAAACAGATTTTATTCTCGCTGTTCTTTCAGAATCTTCTGAGAAATAAGTTCCCATCACACTCCATGCCATAGGTTGTAGCTTTTTCTGCATCATTTGGTCTATTGTTCCATCATAAAAAGCCTTGGTTTCCGTCAATGAAGCTTCTACCTGATTGGTTACCAATTGCGGAAAATATTTAGAAATTAAATCAAATTGTGAGGCGGTGAAATTACTCACCCCAAAATCTCTTACTTTCCCCGAACTTCTCAAAACTCCAAAAGCTGCTGCTATTTCTTCAGGATTCATCAATGGTGATGGACGGTGAAGCAATAACAAATCAATATAATCTGTTTTCAGGTTTTTCAAACTTTCATCTACCTGATTTAAAATATATTCTTTAGAATAATTGTAATATTTCAACGGAAAATTCTTCTTTTCAGAAGGCATACAAATTCCGCATTTGGTGATCAACTGAATTTTTTCTCTGTCAATTTTCATCTCAGAAAAAGCATTCCCAAATAATTCTTCGGTAGTATAACCTCCATAAATGTCTGCATGGTCAAAAGTAGATAAATTTTCTTCTAATGACGTTTCAATTAGTTTTTGAACTCCTTTTTCAGAATGATCAGCACCCCAAATTCCCCATCGCATTACTCCTATGATAATTTTAGAAAAATCCATAACTTATTTTTTATCAAAGTTAAAATTATCTCGTCAATTTTGAAGTAATTATTATTAAAATCAAAAACCTTCTACCTTAGCACTTGAATCTTTTTGTATATTTGAATGTTATAATTTCACAAAAACAAACTTAAAAATGAAATTTATCTTATTCCTTTTTTTTCCACTTATTCTATTTTGTCAACAAAAAGAAGATTGGGCGTCAATAATGAAAATAGCAATGGATGATATTAATAATCAAGATTATGTAAATGCTATAAAAAATTTAGATATTTCACTGAAATTTTCTCCAAACAACCCTAGTTCATTATATTTTAAAGGATATTTACAAATTATTATTGGAGAAAAAGATAAAGGCTGCGAAAATTTAATTGAAGCATTATATTATAATAGCAATCAATCAAAAAAATTATATGCAGAAAAGTGTATCGATTTTGACCCAAAGTTGAATCCTGAAAAATTCAAATCAGGAAAATTTACTTTACAGGTTTTAGGTGATTCTCAATTATATAATTTTGAAAGAAAAGAAGATATTCAATACGAAACTTATTCGGGGCAAACTTATAGTGGTAAAATAAATTGGTTAAAAAATGGAGATTACACAATAATCCCTACAGAAAAAACCAAAATGATGCTTGGTGACATTCCAAACTATATGGTAAGAATTCTTAAAATTAATGAAAACGAATATTTATACGAAAAAATTGTGGAAAATCAAGTTCAATTTGGAAAAATAAATAAAATTGAATAATCATCTAGCACAAAATTTTCATTCATTATCATAAACTCAACAAAATAATATTCTATCAAGAAGATTTTATATTTTATCATTGTTGAGTTATTTTCGCATCCAAAAGTTATACTCTTTCATCCAAAACATCAAAACTTCTTTCCCAAGACTTTGTATAAATAACAAAATTCTACCAAATCTACTCTTTATAATAGTTTCCCTCAATACAATTTATGAAAAGAAAGTATTTTAAATTCATACTCAGTTCATATTTATAGCATAATTTTGTGCTTTGAAAATTAATGAAGATGAATTATCACACTAGAAAATGGATTAAACCAGAAGACTTAAATGCCAACCATACTCTTTTTGGAGGCAAATTACTACAATGGATAGACGAAGAAGCTGCGCTCTACTCTATTGTTCAGCTAGAAAATCCTAAAACCGTTACCAAGTACATTTCCGAGATTAATTTTGTAAATTCTGCCAGACAAGGCGATATTATAGAAATTGGGATAGAAGTTGTCCATTTCGGGAGAACTTCTATTACCCTAAGCTGCGAAGTTAGAAACAAAATGACACACCAAACCATTATTACTATAGACAAAATCGTTTTTGTATCTTTGGATGAAAATGGTAACCCAAAACCACACGGAAAAACCGAAGTAGAATACGTAGAAGACCGATTAGGTAAAGGATAAATGCAAATTTTTATTAAAAATATGGTATGTAATCGCTGCATTAGCGCAGTGGAAGATGTTTTCCGAAATTCTGAGATTGATTTCGCTTCTGTAAATTTGGGTTGGGTAGAAACTTCTGCTGAATTTTCTAAGAATAAGCTTCAAAAACTCAACGAAAATTTACAAAAAATTGGTTTCGAAATTTTGGAAGACGCTTCACAAAAACAAATTGAAACCATCAAAAAACTTATTCTAGAAAAAGTTCAAAATCTAGATATTGACGAAGATTTTTTGCTTTCTAAATACCTTTCTCATAAGCTCAACAAAGAATACAGCAATATTTCTAAAATTTTTTCGCAAACCGAAAACATTACATTAGAACAATATTTTATTCTTCAAAAAATAGAAAAAGTAAAAGAACTTTTGATTTATCGCGAACTTACTCTTTCTCAAATTGCAGATAAATTAGGATACAAAACAGTTCAGCATCTTTCTCAACAATTCAAAAAAATCACAGGATTTTCGCCATCACAATTTCTAGAACTCAAAGAAAAAAAGAGACTTCCTCTTGATTTTATTTAATTCACTATTTATTTTTACTTTATAAATTCATAAAATAAAATAGAAACTTCAACGAAGTGAATTGCCTTTGCGAACTTAAAAACAGTAAATTATTAAAAAAATTTTGCGACTTTGCGTTAAAAACTAAAATCTAAATTCCATAACATTAAACCAAGATTTGATAATGGTTTTTATTTGATTAATTTTGACATTTGTATCAAAATTAAGGATAATGCACACCAAAAAATATAACGTTCTAGGAATGTCTTGCGAAGGCTGCCAGAAAAAAATCTCTTCTGCTTTAAATAATTTAGAAGGAATAAAAGCCGATGTAAATCTCACAGAAAACTTTGTAGAAATCACTTCTGAAAAGGAAATCGACTTAGAAAAACTCAATACTGAACTGAAAAATACAGGAAATTACGTTTTAGAGGATCCTGAAAAACCAAAATCTACAGAATTTATCCCACCTCAAGATAGAGTTTCACCAAGTTCCGTTTATTATTGTCCGATGGAATGCGAGGGCGAAAAAGTCTATTTCGTGCAAGGAAAACGTTGCCCAATTTGTAATATGTATTGTGTTCCGATAGAAGAAAAGTCCGAAGTTCAAAGTTCGAAGTTAAAGGTTGAAAGTCATCATCTCGAATCTCGAATCTCGAGTCTCGAATCTTCCGAAGGAAGATATTACTGCCCTATGTTTTGCGAAGGTGATAAGACCTATCCCGAAAATGTAGGTTGCCCAGTTTGTGGAATGGATTTAGTAAAAATCACTGGAAATGATGATGAATCTGAAGACGATACGTATAAAAATCTGCAAAAGAAATTTTGGATTTCAGTAGCTTTTACCATTCCCGTTTTTATTTTATCGATGGGCGGAATGTTCTTTAAATTCCCTTTTAGTTCAAAAATTTCAGGGATTCTACAATTAATTTTCACACTACCAGTCGTATTTTTCACAGGATGGTTTTTGTTTAAAAGAGCATGGATTTCTTTTAAATCTTGGAATCTTAATATGTTTTCTTTAATTGGTTTAGGAGCAAGTGCTGCTTTTGTTTACAGCGTTTTCGCACTATTTTTTCCGAGTTTAATTCCGCATGAATTTATGCAAAATCATCATGAAGTTCCGCTGTATTTTGAAGCAGTTGCCGTGATATTAACTTTGGTAATTTTCGGACAAATGCTCGAAGCAAAAGCCCATCAAAAAACAGGAAATGCCATCAAAGAATTAATGAATCTGTCGCCAAAAGAAGCGCATCTTATTCAAAATAATTCAGAAAAAAACATTCCAATTTCTGAGGTGAAAATTGGAGATATCTTGAAAGTAAAACCAGGAGAAAAAATCCCAGTTGATGGCGAAATTATCGAAGGAAATACTACGATTGACGAAAGTATGATTACAGGAGAACCTATTCCTGCTGAGAAAAAATTGGGCGACAAAGTAACTTCTGGAACCATCAATGGAAATCAAGTTTTCCTTATGAAAACAGAAAAAATTGGGAAAGACACCTTACTTTCTCAAATTATAGAAATGGTAAATTCTGCAAGCAAAAGTAAAGCACCAATTCAAAAATTAACGGATAAAGTTTCTAAAATTTTCGTTCCTGTTGTGATGGCAATTTCAGTCTTAACTTTCGTATTTTGGTACTTTTTCGGTGGAGAAAATCGGGCAATTTTTGCTTTGGTCAATGCTTTAGCAGTATTGATTGTAGCTTGTCCTTGCGCTCTTGGTTTGGCAACACCAATGTCTGTAATGGTAGGAATTGGCAAAGGTGCTAGAAACGGAATATTGATTAAAAATGCAGAAGCTTTGGAAGAAATGCAAAAAGTAAATGTAATTATCACCGATAAAACAGGAACCCTTACCGAAGGAAAACCGTCTTTGACGGATCTATTTTCTGAAAATTTTGACAAAAATGAAGCACTTTTACTCGCTGCTTCTCTCAATAAAAACTCTGAACATCCACTTTCTCAAGCAGTTTTAAATGCTGTAATTCTGAATACAGACGATAAGCCTGCGAACGTAGTTCAAAAGCGAAATGAAGAATCTTTTTTGTTTCAAAATAAAACAGTTAAAAACTTTAAAAATGTTTCTGGCAGAGGAATTTTGGGCGAAATTGACGGTAAAAAACTTTTCCTCGGAAATATTTATTATCTCAATGAAAATAACTTTGAAATTTCTGAAAATTTACTTCAAAAAGCTCAAATTTTAGAAAACGAAGCCAATACTATTTCTTACTTAACGATTGATAAAAAAGCAGTTGCTGTGTTTGGTTTTCAAGATAAAATCAAAGATAATGCAAAATCTGCTATTGAATTTATACAAAATAAGGGCATTGAAATCTTAATGATGACAGGTGATAACGAAGCTACTGCAAAATATGTTGCAGAAAATCTTGGCATTAAGAAATATTTTGCCAATTGCCTCCCTCAAGATAAAATAAACAAAGTTAAAGATTTACAAAATCAAGGGAAAATTGTTGCAATGACTGGCGATGGAATCAATGACGCTCCTGCTCTTGCACAAGCTAATGTAGGAATTGCAATGGGAACGGGAACCGATATTGCGATGAATTCCGCAGAAATTACTTTATTAAAAGGCGACATTTCTGGCGTGGCAAAATCTAAAATTTTGAGCGAAAAAATGATGAAAAACGTAAAGGAAAACTTATTTTTTGCTTTTGCTTATAATACACTCGGAATTCCGATTGCGGCAGGTTTGCTCTACCCTATTTTTGGTGTTTTATTATCGCCAATGTTTGCTGCGGCAGCGATGAGTTTTTCTTCCGTTTCAGTAATTGCCAATTCTTTGAGATTGAATAAGGTAAAGTTGAAAATTTAATTAAAACTGCCACGAATGCACAAATATTTTATAAATTCGTGTATTTGTGGCGTAACTATAAACTATGAAAAAGAAAATCGTCGTTTTATCTGGAGCTGGAATTTCTGCGGAAAGCGGAATTTCTACGTTTAGAGACTCTAACGGACTTTGGGAAAACCACAGAATAGAAGATGTGGCTTCGCCGGAAGGTTTTGCTAGAAATCCGAAGTTGGTTTTGGATTTTTATAATTTGAGACGAAGACAACTAAAAGATGTAAAACCCAATCTCGCTCACGAAATTTTAGCTGAATTAGAAAAAGATTTTGACGTGCATATTATCACTCAAAATGTAGATGATTTGCACGAAAGAGCAGGCTCTACCAAAGTGATTCATCTACACGGTGAACTGAAAAAAGTACGTTCTATGAAAGATGAAAAGCAAATTTACAACTGGGAAGAAGACTGTAATTTAGGTGATTTAGATGAATTTGGGAACCAACTTCGTCCGCATATTGTTTGGTTTGGAGAAATGGTTCCCGAAATGGATAATGCTACTAAAATTGTTTCGGAAGCAGATATTTTCATCGTTATTGGTACTTCTATGCAAGTGTATCCTGCTGCTGGTTTAATACATTATATTCCTAAAAACTGTGAAATTTTTGTGGTTGATCCTCATTTAGAAAACCAATTCACAAAACACGAAAATTTTCTAAAAACTTCGGCTACAGAAGGAATGAAGGTTTTGAGAAAGAAATTATTGAAGTAATAAGGCTTTACAATTACATTTTTTCAACAAAACTTTTAGCAAAAACAGCAATTTCATCTCTTACTTCAGCAAATTGTTTTGCGATTTCTTCTTTTGTTCCTGTTGCTTTCGCAGGATCGGGAAAATTGTGGTGAATTCTCACCGCTTTACTCGGAAAATATGGGCAGTTTTCATTGGCGTGATCACAAACTGTAATAATATAATCAAAATCAATACTTTGATACTCTAAAACATTATTAGAAGTGTAGTGTGAAATATCTACCCCAATTTCAGCCATGGTTTTTACAGCATTCGGATTGAGACCATGAGTTTCTATTCCAGCGCTGTAAATATTAGCTTTTCCTTCTACGAATTTTTCTAAAAAACCGTGCATTAATTGGCTTCTACACGAATTTCCAGTGCAAAGAACGAGGATATTTTTCATAAATTTTTAAATAAATTTTTGGCTAAAGCCAATGGATTTTTCTAAACTTTGAAAGCTGTTTTTTCACTCTCGCAGATTGGGCAAATTTAGCAGATGAAAGAACAGAATTTTATATCTGCTTAATCAGCGAGAGATTTAAGTTTTTTCAAATATGTAATTAACTTGTGATCTCTAAAAATAATTTAACAACAACCAGAATTTGGAGTGCAACAACCTACCAATTTCTCTGCGAAAACAGTAATGCTATAAATTCTTGTTGTAGAATCTTTGTATTGTTGAATTTCTTCTTCGTTTAGATAGTTTTTTAAAATATCATCAGGAACAATGATTGGTTTTTTCTTTTGTAAAGTAATATTTTTAAAGCCACAAATTTCGATAATTTTCAAATATTCGTCCATTTGAATGGCACTCGCAACGCAGCCAGCATACATTTCGGCAGCAGATTTTATTTTTTCTGGCAAATCTCCCACCAAAACAATATCAGAAATCGAAAAATGACCAGTTGGTTTTAGAATTCTTTGTACTTCAGCAAAAGCCTTCAGTTTATTAGGCACCAAATTCATCACACAATTGCTTACCACTACGTCTGCAACATTACTCATCAAAGGAATATTTTCAATATCTCCTAGTCTGAATTCCACATTATTAAAACCTAATTTATCTGCATTATTTCTCGCTTTTTCTATCATTTCAGGCGTGAAATCTATCCCTACAACTTTCCCAGTTTCGCCAGTTTCTGCTCTTGCTACGAAACAATCATTTCCTGCGCCACTTCCCAAATCTACTACATAATCGCCTGTTTTAATTTTCGCAAATTCTGTTGGCAAACCGCAACCTAATTTCAAATCCGCATCTGGATTATAACCTTCTAAATGATCATAATCATCGGTCATAATATTGTAAACTTCTGTACTACAACCGCCACTTCCACAGCAAGATGAAGCGTTGGTTTCTTGATTTTGTAAAGCAATTTCTGCATATTTTTGCTTCACCATTTCTTTAATTTCTTCGTTGGTATTCATTTTTTAGATTTTAGATTTTAAATGATAAATTATAGATTATTTTTTTTAAGAGCTATTTCCTGCTTTCCGCTGCAATCAGGGCTAGTTACGTTTTTCGTTTTTGAAAGAACTTTAGCAGTAAGATTTTTGTACTTCTATTTTCTATTTTTCTGAAAATTCAATTTTAACTCAATTCATAATAATCTCCTTGTTTTGTTTTTATAATTCACATACTGAGAACCGAAGCTTTTCATAAGAAATTCTTCTTCCAATCGAATTTGAATTTGAATCACAATATATCCTGTAAATGCAATAAAAAAAGTAAAAACATTTGGCAAAATCATAAAAACTCCAAAAACAGCTATCAATATTCCTAAAAAAATAGGATTTCTTGAAACTGAAAAAAGACCTTTTGTAACTAAATTAGTTTTGTTTTTTTCGTCAATTCCTATCCTCCAGTTCGTTCTCATTTGCATTTGAGCAATAAATATCCAACATATTGAAAAATGCAACAATGCAAAACCTATGAAAAATAAAATGTTATTTTCTAAATAGACAATAGGAACAAAGTATTTTATATACCAATTTTCATTAATCAAATTGGCAATAAAAGTTATTAATAACAATATGATTAGAATTTTAAAAACATTACCTACAAAATTGTGAGCATTATCTTCTTTACCAAAAGTAATAGGATTAATTTTAGTTTTCTTGTACGTAATATAAGTTGGCAAAACAAATACAAAAAACAAGGTAAATAATAGAATTACAAATAGATACTCTTTCATATTAACAACATTTAGGATGATTTAACTTATGAAAAATTTGTGCTACAAAATGTTCCATTTTTTTTATAGTTTCAGGATTGATACAATAGCAAATTGCTTTTCCGTCTATTTCCCCTTGTATAATTCCTGCATTTTTTAATTCTTTAAGATGTTGAGAAACTGTTGGTTGAGCCAATTTTACTTCTTCAACAATATCATTACAAATACAAGTATCTACAGAAAGCAAATATTCTACAATGGCAATTCTTGCAGGATGAGAAAGTGCTTTCATCAGTTTTGCTACTTCATTTTGTTCTTCTGTAAAATGTTCGGTTTTAGAAATTCCCATGATTTAATTGAAATTTTTATATTTTCATATTGCAATATTACAATAATAATTTTTAAAACCAAAATTTTCTTCTTAAATTTGAAAAGTAAAATCTAAATATGTCAGTTCCCGAAAATTTCAATAAAATAAAATCGTTAATTCCTGAAAATGTAGAATTGGTAGCGGTTTCAAAATTCCATCCCGTAGAAAAAATTAAAGAAGTTTACGATTGCGGACAACGTATTTTTGGAGAAAATAAAGTACAAGAACTTCTCACAAAAGTGAACGAACTTCCTTCTGATATTCAATGGCACTTAATTGGGCATCTACAAACCAATAAAGTAAAATATATTGCACCTTTTATTGACACCATCCAAAGTGTGGACAGTGAAAAAGTATTGCTAGAAATCAATAAAGAGGCAGAAAAAAACAACAGAAAAATAAAAGTTTTACTCCAGGTTAAAATTGCGGAAGAAGACACAAAATATGGTCTTGAAATTCAAGAAGCTAAAGAAATTTTCAGCAATTATTTAGAACATCAATATCCGAATATAGAAATTACCGGATTGATGGGTATGGCAACTTTCACAGATCATAAAACACAAGTTAAAGCCGAATTTCTAGTTCTGAAATCTCTTTTTGAAGAACTTTCAAGATTCAAAAAATTAGAAAAATTATCAATGGGAATGAGTGATGATTTTCCCTTGGCAATAGAATGTGGTGCAAATTCTGTAAGAATTGGCTCTGCTATTTTTGGAGTAAGAAATCATTAATTATTTGGCACATAATTTGGCTTGATAACATAAAAATATTATAAAATTTTGCCTTAAATCATTGAACAAAAGCAAAATAAAAACACTAAATTTGCCATATGCAAAAAGTATTAATCGTAGAAGACGAAAAAGCCATTTCGGGTGTTCTTCATAGCATTTTATCAGACGAGCTTACAGATTACGAAATCTTAGTAGCAGAAGATGGTCTAGAAGCGTATAAATTATTAGAAAAAGATGATTTCGCATTGATTATTTCTGACATTAAAATGCCTAAATTATCAGGTTTAGAACTTCTAAAACAAGCCTTACAATTGAAACCAGACACTACTTTTGTGATGATTTCTGGGCATGCAGATATAGACACTGCTGTAAGTGCATTAAAAGATGGTGCTTATGATTTTATTTCAAAACCTATTGACATTAATCGATTGATTACCAGCGTAAGAAATGCTTTGGATAGAAAAAACCTAGTACAAAAAGCGAATACTTTACAAAAAGAAAATACCCAACTGAAGAAAAAAGTAAGCAAAAAATACCAAATGATTGGTCGTTCTGTGGCACTTACTAAAATTCAGGAAATGATAGAAAAAGTAGCACCTTCTGATGCAAGAGTACTCATTACTGGGCCGAATGGAGCTGGTAAAGAATTGGTAGCACATGCCATTCATAGTCAAAGCGAACGAAACAGAGGCCCAATGATTGAGGTAAATTGTGCCGCAATACCTTCGGAATTAATAGAAAGTGAATTATTCGGACACGTAAAAGGTTCTTTCACTGGAGCGATTAAAGACAAACAAGGAAAATTTGAATTGGCGAATGGTGGTACCATTTTCTTAGACGAAATTGGTGATATGAGTTTGGTTGCCCAGGCAAAAGTACTTAGAGCATTGCAAGAAAGTAGAGTTTCGCCAGTAGGAAGCGATAAAGAAATAAAGGTAGATGTAAGAGTAATAGCTGCGACTAATAAAGATTTACAAAAAGAAATAGCGAACGGAAAATTCCGTGAAGACCTATACCATCGTCTTTCTGTAATCGAGATTTATGTGCCATCACTAGACGAAAGAAAAGAAGACATTCCGCTATTGGTAGAGCATTTTTCTCAAGTAATTGCAGATGAACAAGGTAATGCAGTGAAAATTTTTGATCAAAAAGCAATAGAAGCTTTGCAAGAATTTAGTTGGACAGGTAATATCAGAGAATTAAGAAACGTAGTAGAACGTCTGATTATTCTCGGTGCAAATCCTGTAACTGCGGAAGATGTAGCTGCTTTTGTAAGAAAATAATAAATCCGAAGACGCAAGATTTAACAAAAACATATAAAACCATACTATTTTGTGTGGTTTTTCTTATTTTTAGCCTTTAAAATAAAATTCATGAAAAAAATAGGTTTACTTTTCGTAGTTTTTAGTCAGATTGCTATTGCACAAACTTTCACCAAAATAGATACATTAAAAGGTTCTGATACTAAATTCAGAAATTTTTGGGATGTGAAAAAATATAAACTTTCTGTAGAGCCCAATATTTCAGAAAAATCCCTTAAAGGAAGCAATAAAATTGAATTTACCATTACCAAAGACATCCTTAATCCTACTTTCCAAATAGACCTACAACAACCTATGAAAGTAGAGAAACTTACTGCCAATTTTCCAACGATTGATGGTTTCAAAAGAGATGGAGATTTTATTTACATTAATGCCAAAAAGAAATTTAAAAAAGGTGAAAAATACACCATAGATATAGATTATTCTGGAAATCCTAGAATTGCAAAACGTGCACCTTGGGATGGTGGTTGGGTTTTTACTACCGACAAACAAGGAAATCCTTGGGTTACGGTAGCACAGGAAGGAGACGGAACTAGCCTTTGGTTACCATCTAAAGACATTTGGAATGATGAACCAGATAATGGTGTGGAAATGAAAATTATTACCCAGAAAGATTTAACGGGTGTAGGAAACGGAAAATTAATTTCTAAAACTACAGAGAATGACAAAAATATTTTCGTTTGGGAAGTTAAAAATCCTATTAATCTGTACAATATAGCTCCTGTGATTGGAAAATTTGCTCATTTTTCTGAAATTTACAATGGCGAAAAGGGAAAATTAGATTGTGACTATTACGTTCTGGATTATAATTTAGAAAAAGCAAAAATTCAATTTCAACAAGTGAAATCTATGTTAAAATCTTTTGAATATTGGTTTGGTCCTTATCCTTTTTATGAAGACAGCTATAAACTGGTAGAAACTCCACATTTAGGAATGGAACATCAATCTAATGTAGCGTATGGAAATCATTATCTAAATGGTTATTTAGGAAGAGATCTATCTGGAACAGGGGTTGGTTTAGCATGGGATTTTATCATCATTCACGAAAGCGGACACGAATGGTTTGCCAACAACATTACTGCAAAAGACCAAGCAGATATGTGGATTCACGAAGGATTTACTTGTTATTCTGAAACACTTTATACAGAGAGTTTACACGGAAAAGAAAAAGCAGAGCTTTACATCAAAGGAATTAGAAATAATATTCAAAATGACAGTCCTATTATTGGAAAATATGGCGTAAGAAACGAAGGCAGTGGCGATATGTATTACAAAGGTGCAAATATGCTACACACCATTAGAACTGTAATTAATGATGATGAAAAATTCAGACAAATTTTAAGAGGCTTAGGTAAAGATTTTTATCATCAAACGGTTACTACAAAGCAAATTGAAGATTATATTTCTACAAAATCTGGTATTAATTTTTCTAAAGTTTTTGACCAATATCTTAGAACCACCCAAATCCCAACCTTAGAATATTCACAAGACGGAACTACGCTGAAATACAGATGGACTAGCACCGTAGATGGTTTTGATATGCCGATTAGAATTAATGGTACAGAAACAATTTCTCCTTCTAAAGATTGGAAAACAGTTGGTCTAAAAGATAATTCTGAGGTAAAATTTGATGACAATTATTACGTGAAGTATCAGAAAATGTAGTACTAAATATTGAAAAACTTTCGGCTCCTACGGAGCCGAACTTATTTTAAATTTTTACGATTTCAGTACAATTCTAAAGGTAGTGCCCTTTCCTACTTCAGATTCTGCGATTTTGATATCGCCATTATGGTATTCTTGAATAACGCGTTTTGCCAAAGATAAACCCAATCCCCAACCTCGTTTTTTGGTAGAATATCCTGGTTTAAATGCATTTCTAATTTGTGCGTTGGTCATTCCAGAACCAGAATCTTTGACATCAATCAAAATATTTTTGTTCTTATGATAGAGATTAATTGTTAAATTTCCTTCACCTTTCATAGCATCTACAGCATTTTTAACCAAATTTTCAATCACCCAACTTATCAAAATTCTATTGTGAGGAGTAAGAACTTCTGATGAAGGAGTTTTTAAATCAAACATTACTTTTCTGGAAATTCTTGACTTTAAATAATCAAAATTTTGTTGAATTGTTTCCTTCAAGTTCAAATCATGGAGCTCTGGAACAGAACCAATTTTAGAAAAACGCTCAGAAATGGTTTTCAAACGATTGATATCTTTATTAATTTCTACCAAACCATCTTCATTTCTGTTTTTATCGAGTTTCATAATCTCAATCCAGCCAATCATAGAAGACAATGGAGTACCAATTTGGTGTGCTGTCTCCTTTGCCAAACCTGCCCAAAGCATAGATTCATCAGATTTTTTAATGGTACGCAAAAACCAAAACGAGAACAACAGATAAACACCAATAAACAAGCCTAAACCATAAGGATAATACCTAAGATAATTTAATAAATCTGAATTGTCATAAAACACAAACTGATTATTAAAATTGGGCAACTGAATCTCAAACGGAGGATATTTATCTTCCATTTCATTGATTTTTCGCTTCAGTTTTTCTGGATTTTTCAGAATATCATCCGTAATATTTTTACTTTGAATCAAGTTTTTATTCTTATCTGTTACAATAATCGGGATATTTTCATTTTCATTGATTACAGAAAGAGAAATCTCGTCCATTCTAGAATCAGGATTGCTGCTGTATTGAAAATATTTTAAAGCGTAAGCTAATGATTGAATTCTCTCAGATTCTTTTTCTCTAAGATGATTGATTAGAAAATTAGAAGAAACTGCTATACCAATCACAATGATGGTAAGGAGTGTAAAAACAAACCAATTATTAATTCTGGAAAGAAGATTTTTTCTCAAAACAACTTAAATATTTACGATTTTTGATTTACAATTTACGATTAAAAAATTTTATAATTATTTCAAAACATTCAAAACATTGTACAGCGCATTACTAAGATCGTTTGCCTGATAATTATTCATAATAATAGAAAAAACATAGTTTTTTCCGTTTGTAGAAGTATGATAACCAGCAAATGCTCTACTATCTTTTATGCTACCACTTTTCATTTGCATACCATTTGCCATTACAGGAAAACCATCATAATAAGCCGAAAACCATGGTTGTTTTTTTGCCCAAAGCAACGCCTGAACTTCTGCTTTTGCCGAAGCATAACTCTGTGGAGAAAGCCCGCTTCCATCTACAAAATTAATCATTCTTTCATCAATTTCTTTGTCTTTCCAAAAAGATTTCAGGCATTTTACACCGCTTTCAAAGCTAGGGTTTCCAGTCTTCTCTTTCGCCATTGTTTTAACGAAAGTTTCACCAAAAAGATTGACACTTTTCTTCAAAAACCAATACACAATTTTGTCTAAAGTAGGTGATTTATATTCCAAAATCACTTTATTATCAGGAAATGAAATCGGCTTTTCTCCATTGATTACTTTTTCAGAATTAATAATTATTTTTCCTTTGAAATCAATGTTTTGTTTTTTCAATTCCTCTGCTAATTCTACTGCCAACTGTTTGGGAGGATTAGGCATTGCGCCAGAAACTTTCATCGTTTTTGCAGGCAAACTTCCGTTAATATACGCCACATCAGAATACGGCGCTGTATAGATAACACTTTTGTCTGAACTGCCTTCTGTTCGTAATTCATTCACCCATTTTACATCGTTCAAATAAGAAAAATTTTTAATTTCTTTACCAAAAGTATTGATTTCAAAAACATTCTCTCTCCAATTTACGCCCCAAACTCCAGCTCCATAATAATTGCCCATATCATTCCAAGGCCAACCACCTGGTATTTTTTGAAAATCAAAAAAAGTATCATCTATAATTATATCTCCTGATATTTTAGAAATTTTATTATTTTTGATGGCTTCTATAACTTTCTGTTTAAAATTTTCTGCTTTATAACCATCAAATCTATCATTCCCCAAGGTAGGATCACCATTTGATGTAATGTATAAATTACCATCAAAAGCTATTTTGGTTTTGTACTGATAATCCTTACCTAAAGTCTCTAAAGCAGCAGCAGCTGTAAAAACCTTCATCGTAGAAGCAGTAGAAAGACCTTTTGTAGGTTGGTATTCATAGATTTTTTTACCATTTTCGTCTGTTACATAAAAAGATAAGCTGCCAGAAAACATAGGTTCAGATTCTAAAAGCTGTTTTACTTTGTAATCTAATTGTTCAGGAATTGATTCTTGAGCTAAAAACGCTTGCGAAGCCACAAAAAAAAGTAAAAAAAGGCAATTCTTCATTTCGAAGTGATTTTAAATAAAAAAACTATTATTCAATCCAAAGATAAATAAAAATATCTTTTTGAAAATCTTAAAACACAAATTGTATTTAAAAAGCGAAGTTAACACTCGTTTTAAAATTATTAAATTCACAAAATAAAAGCTGATTTTTGTCAATTTTTCAATAATAATTCAATTTTTAACATTTTAAAACTCATTTTGTATGTAAATTTGTATCAACAAAAACATAAAACTTAAAAGTCATGTCATACACAATTGTAGGGCTTTTTCCAAGCCAAGAGTTCGCAAAAGCAATTTCGGAAGGTTTAGAAAATAATGGTTTCAGAAACGAAGATTACATCATCTATCATGAAGAAAAAAAACAAGCTACAAAATCTTTTTGGAGTAAATTATTCACTGATAGCATAGATGAAGAAGCTACTTCGGTAGATTCATTAATCATAAGTGTAGCCATAAAAAATGAGCAAGACTTAGAAAATGCTAAAAAGGTTTTCAATGAGAACAAAGTAGTAAACAAATATATCTTAGAAGATGTAAATTTCGAAAAAGCAACAGACCTAGATTACATAAAAAAAGTAGTTGGTCTAAAAGCAAAAGCCTTAATCTATGCTATGCCACAGGTTAAAACATCTAGCTCAGATATACATACAGGTATTTCTTCTGAAGTTACTGCATAAAAATAAATTTTTTCAAAATTATTTCATATCAAATTAATTTTTTCTACAAAACCCGATTTTTTTAATTCGGGTTTTTTCTTTTAAGAGATAAGCTGTTTCTTTTGTCATCTTTTTTTTGTATTTTCGTTAAGTTAAAATCACTTCCGAAGATGGTATATGACCTAGAAAAAGAAAATAAAGAAATACAGCAGCGCTATAAAAACCTGATTTCTAACACTTACCGAACGCTAGACGAAGAGCAAAACAAAATCATAAGAAAAGCTTTTGATATTGCACTAGATGCTCACAAAGACCAGCGAAGGAAAACAGGCGAACCTTACATCTATCACCCAATAGAAGTTGCAAAAATTGTTGCCAATGAAATAGGTTTAGGAACTACTTCTATTGCCTGTGCACTACTGCATGATGTGATAGAAGACTCTGAATATACTTATGAAGATTTAAAGAAAATTTTTGGCAAAAAAATAGCAGACATTGTGAATGGACTTACCAAAATATCGGTAATGAACCATCAAAACATCTCTGTACAATCCGAAAATTATAGAAAACTTCTTCTCACGCTTTCCGAGGATTTCCGAGTAATTCTCATCAAAATTGCAGACCGCCTGCATAATATGAGAACACTAGAAAGTATGCGAGATGATAAACAGAAAAAAATAGCTTCTGAAACCATCTACATTTATGCTCCACTAGCGCACCGTCTTGGTTTGTATAATATTAAATCTGAACTTGAAGATTTATCTCTAAAATACAATAATCCAGATGTTTATTATGATATCGCCAATAAATTAGAAGTAGCCAAAGACCAAAGAGAAAAATACGTAGAAGAATTTAAAAAAGAAGTTTCGGAGCAATTAAAGGAAGAACATCTAAACTTCACCATCAAAGGCAGAGCCAAAGCTATTTCTTCTATTTATAGAAAAATGCTAAAGCAAAATGTCTCCTTCGAAGAAGTTTATGACAATTACGCCATCAGAATTATTTATAAATCTGATGCTAAAAATGAAAAATTTATTGCTTGGAAGATCTATTCTATTGTTACAGATTTATATCACAGTAATCCGCAAAGAATGAGAGATTGGATTACCAATCCGCGCTCTACAGGATACGAAAGTCTTCACCTTACGGTTCTTGGTCCAGATAAAAAATGGATAGAAGTACAAATTCGCTCCGAAAGAATGGACGAAATTGCAGAAAAAGGTGTTGCCGCACATTATAAATACAAAGAAGGTTTCAAGCAAAATAGTGATGATAGAAACTTTGAACAATGGGTTTCACAGATTAGAGAAGTGATAGAGCAACAACAAAATCTATCTACCTCGGAACTCCTAGATAACATCAAGCTAAATCTTTATTCCAAAGAAGTTTTTGTGTTTACACCTAGAGGTGAGATCAAAATTCTTCCTGTAGGCTCTACCGCACTAGATTTTGCATTTTCTGTACACTCAGATTTAGGAATGAAATGTCTTGGCGCAAAAGTAAACGGAAAATTAGTTCCTATTTCTTATGTTCTACAAAACGGTGACCAAATAGATATTTTATCTTCTCAAAATCAAAAACCGAAACAAGATTGGCTAGACATTGTAATTACTTCAAAAGCTAAATCTAGAATTAAGGCCGCACTTAACTCAGAAAAAAACAGCCAAGTTGCCGAAGGAAAAGAAATTTTCCAAAGGAAACTAAGACACGCCAAAATCAATTTTACAGAAGAAGAAGTAAATAACATACAGAGATATTTTAATCTAAAAACGTCTCAAGACCTATTTTTAAAATTCTATGAAGGCAGTTATGATACTACAGATCTCAAAAAGTATGTAGATTCTAAAAGCGCAATCAAGACTTTTTTACAAAAATTTAGAAAATCATCTCCTACAGCCTTTGAAGAAACGCCAACCACAGACTTAGACCTGATCGTTTTCGGGAAAGATGAAGAAAAACTGAATTATAGCTTTGCTAAATGCTGTACTGTAATTCCTGGAGATAAAATTTTCGGGTTTATTACGATTTCAGATGGTATTAAAGTGCATAATGACAGTTGTCCTAATGCTATTAATCTGCGTGCTAACTATGACTACAGAGTAATGCCTGCAAAATGGGTAAATGAACAACGATATAGCAGTAGAGTAAAAATAGAAATTGAAGGAATAGACAGAAAAGGTCTGGTAAATGATATTACAGAAGTTATAAGCAATGCTATGAGCATAGATATGAGAAGTATTTCTATAGAAAGTCACAATGGTATTTTCTTAGGAACCATAACTCTAGAAGTAAAGAATAAGAGCCAACTAGAAGAAACTTTGAAACAACTAAAAGGAGTTTTTAGTGTAACAACCGTAAAAAGAATGTAAACAATGATTATCACCAATTATTTCAAAAAATTCTTTCAAATTGCACAATCCTCAGGAAATTTGTTAATTATCTGTGTTATTTTATCTCTTTTGATTGCTAATTCTTCTTTAGGAAGTAGCTTTCAAGAATTATTAGATTTTAAATTAGGCAGTTATAGCATCAGTCTTTGGATTAATGATGGATTAATGACCATTTTTTTTCTATTGGTAGGATTAGAAATAAAACGTGAGATTTTAGAAGGCGAGCTTTCCAGTTTTAAAAATGCAACATTGCCCATATTTGCAGCACTTGGCGGAATGCTAGTACCAGCAGCTATTTTCTATTTTTTCAACCAAGGTTCTAAATACGAAAACGGCTGGGGAATTCCTATGGCTACAGACATTGCGTTTTCTTTGGCAATCATTTCTATGCTGGGGAAAAGAGTTCCTGTATCTGTTAAAATTTTTCTGACTGCATTGGCAATTGTAGATGATTTGGGAGCAATCATAGTTATTGCCATTTTTTATACCGAAAAAATAGAAACCACTTATCTATTGCTTAGCGGTTTGGTTTTATTCATTTTAATTATTTTAAATTTCTTTAAAGTAAAAAGGCATATTTTTTATTTAATTCCTGGAGTTTTTCTTTGGTATTTTATGCACCACTCTGGCATACACGCCACTATAGCAGGTGTATTATTAGCATTTACTATTCCTACTAATGAAAGTGATACAGAAATTTCTCCGTTAGAAAAACTAGAAGAAAAACTACATACACCAGTTAATTATTTTATTATGCCACTTTTTGCACTAGCCAATACTAATATTAAATTTCACGACGGTATGGTAGATGGTTTATTTACTAATTTCGGTTACGGAATTATCTTAGGTCTGGCATTAGGAAAAGTAATTGGCATCAATCTATTTTCTTTTATTGCCATTAAATTAAAATTAAGTGATTTACCTAATAACAGCAAGTGGTCTCAGATGTTAGGAGCAGGATTATTGGCAGGAATTGGCTTTACGATGTCTATTTTTATTGCGCTATTATCCTATAAAGGAGAATTAGAAATACAAGATGAAGCCAAATTTGCCATTTTGGTAGCATCTGCCATTTCAGGATTTTTAGGATATTTCCTATTAAAAGCAATATCTGACAAACATAATTCATTAGAACAAGATTAAAATCAACAATCATAAATTCAAATACAGATTTAGAAAAAATTTGTATCTTTACTCTCCGATTTTTTTAAAATGGAAAAAGAATTAAAAATTAAATTTTCTCAGATAGCATTCGAAGATTTATCAGATATCGAAAGACAACTTTTCGAAGCATCTAAAAAAGCCAGAGAAAATGCTTACGCACCATATTCTCATTTCAACGTAGGCTGTGCAGTACTTCTAGAAAATGGTGAAATCATTACCGGAAATAATCAAGAAAATGCAGCTTATCCTTCTGGATTATGTGCAGAAAGAGTGACTATTTTTCATATAGGAGCTAACTATCCTGATGTGAAGATTTCAAAATTATTTGTAATAGGTGGTCCATCTAGATTAGAAACATTCAGTACCGCTACTCCACCTTGCGGAGGATGCAGACAGAGTTTATTAGAATACGAAACCAAGCAAAACCATCCTATAGAAATCTATTTTTCTGGTTTAGAAGGCAGCGTTTATAAATGCAATTCTGTAAAAGATTTACTACCGTTTTCATTTGACGCAAGTTTTTTATAAAATATTGAAAATCCATCTGTTCGCTAGCTGATGGATTTTTTATTAAAAATAGTTTCATTAATCATAAATTAAAATATATCTTTGCATTGCTTTTGGTTCCCGCCATAAACGACGGGATGTAAAAGGGAATTTGGTGAAAATCCGAAACTGTCCCCGCAACTGTAAATCGTATAAAAATCGGAAATCCGAAATTTATTAATTTTCTACAAAAAGCCATTGTTTCATTTTAAAATGAAATGAGAAGGTGTAGAAAATGCGAAAGTCAGGAAACCTGCCAAAAACAATCCATAAAATCAATACTTTCGGAGGAAAAGTAGAGAAATTCAAAGGAATGCACTTGGTAAAGTGTTTTCTAAAATTTCTGTATTTCTCTTTTTAGAAGGCGTTGATTTTTAGAATGTTTAACTAAAAATCAAAAAAAATGAACAAAAACCTAGTCTTTGCAGGTTTGTTATTTGTGACGGGCGTATCGCAAATTACTGCACAAGAAAGAGAAGGTAACATACCAGAAGTTACCATTGCTGCAAAATCTAATCAACAATTGTACAAAACCGGAAAAAATGTACAACTCATCACTTCCAAAGATTTAGAAAAGTATAAAGGTCAAAATCTAAGTGATGTACTATCCCAAGTTTCTGGTTTTCAAATCACTGGAAATTTCAACAATAACACTGAACCAAAATCTTTGAAAATAAGAGGCGGAAAAATGGCAAATGTACTTGTTTTGGTAGATGGAATTCCGCTAAAGGATGTTACAGGAAATGATTATAATGCAGTAGATTTAAGACTTTTTGCCGCTGAAAATATCGAAAGTATTGAGATTCTAAATGGCGCATCATCAGTTTTGTATGGTTCTAATGCTACGGTTTCTGTAATTAATATTAAAACGAAGAAAAACTCACAAAAAGACATAGAAGGCCGAATTGGAGCTAGAATAGGCAGTTTCGGTACTTTTTCTCAAAACGCATTAGTAAACGGAAAAATAGAAAAATTTAATTACCAAATTACAGGTTCTAATGAAAAATCAGACGGAATTTCTTCGGCTGAAGGACCAGATTCTTTTGATAAAGACGGCTACGAAAAACAAAACATCAATACCAATTTTGGGGTTCAATTAGGAAAAGTAAATTTGAATTTTAATGGTGGTTATCAACATCATTTTTATAATTTTGATAATGGTGCTTTTTCAGATGGAACGTACAGAGGAAATGATGATCAACTTTTTGGTGGCATTAATGCTCAATTTCAATATGAAAAAGGAAATTTAGTCTTCAATAGCAGAATTAATGGAAATGATAGATTGGTACAAAATTTAGCGGGTAATTCTTACCAAGACCAATACAGCTACAAAGGCAGAAACATTTTTACCGAACTTTATAATCAATACAAAATTTCAGAAAATATTAATATAGTAGGCGGTTTACAATATGAAGTTCAGAATTTAGGTTCTAAAAATTTACCTTGGGGTGGAACTTCCTTAGAAGATGTTTTAAACTTTGACAATACCCGAGTTTCAACTTTTGATGCTTTCATCAATACTAATTTACAACTTTCTGATTTTCATTTAGATTTAGGCGGTAGATTAAATAATCACTCTAAGTATGACAGCCATTTCGTATATAGTATTAATCCTTATTATCTGAAAAATTTAGAGCAATTTTATTACAAAATAGGATTCTCTTATGCTACGGCATTCATAGCTCCTACATTGTATCAAACGTATGGTTCTTTGCCTTATACATTGGCTAATTTTGATTTAAAGCCTGAAACTAACAGTTCTTACGAAATCGATTTAAGTATTGGAAAACCAGACCAAAGTTTTGTGGTCAATGCAAGTGCTTTTTTACGAGAAGAAAGAGATGTTTTTGCATACCAAACAGTAGATTTTACTACTTATGCAGGTAAATTCTTAAATGTGGACAGAAATAATGTAAGAGGTTTAGAATTTGGATTAAAATATAAAATCAACGAAATCGTTAATTTCGGGGGAAATTTTAGTTTTGCGGAAAAAAGCAATGTCGCAACCAGATTACGTGCTCCTAAACAAAGAGCTAATGCTTTCGTAGAAATTCTTCCGTTTAAAAATAACCGTATTAATATAGCTTATCAATACGTTTCTAAGAGAGATGATGCGTATTATGATAGTTCTACTTTCAGTACAAAAAAAGTGGTTTTAGATGCATTTAATTTATTCAATGTAAACATCAATCAAAAATTTGGTAAAAATGTAGAAGCTTTCGTAAATGTTAATAATTTATTCAACACCAGTTATGTAGATGTTATAGGTTTTAAAACAAAACCAAGAGCATATACACTAGGAATTGATTATAAATTTTAGATATCAATCATTTGTGTTTTTGTGTTTAGCTTCGATAGACTTCGGTCTTTCGGAGCTTTTTATTGTTTTTTTTCAGAATCCAAAACAATCGTATTCTGGTCTGTATTTTCTAGAAATTCTGGAATATCCTGATGAAATTCTTCCACATCTTTTTTAAGCTCATCTGCTAGAAGTTTTTCTATTCTTAACTTTCTGAAGGCAAGATTTAGTTCATTTCCTAAAAGTAATAAGATTACATTTACATTTACCCAAATCATTAAAATAATTATAGAACCTATAGAACCATACAAAACATTATATCTGGCTACTTTACTCACATAAAATGCAAAAAAATAGGTAGTTACTACAAATAAAATGGTGGAAAAAACAGCTCCAGGAATGGCATACCTGAATCTTGTAATTCTCTCTGTACCTACCCAATAAAAAAGTGCCAAAAGAAAGAAATAAAACAAGGGAAAAGAAATAAAACTAATAATTTTGGTAAGATTATCTACCAGCCAAGTAATATCATACTCAGGTGTAAAAAGCTTAAGAACTACTTCAGAATAATAAATTCCTAATAATGAGAGAAAAATAATGCTTATAAAACCTATGGTTATAAAAAATGAAGTTATATACTCTTTTACATCACTTTTTTTCTCTTCTGTATGCTCATTAAAACCATTAATCAAAGAAAATGTACCATTAGTAGCAAATATCAAGGCAAAAACAATGGTAAAATTACTAATGCTTTTCATATTTGGGATAATACTATTCTGAATATAATGAGACACATCTGCTTGCATATGCGCAGGAAAAACCTTGTGCATCAATACTTCAAAAATATAAAATTGAAGCTTGTCATAATGTGGCAAATACGGCAAAATAGACAACAAAAAGAGAATAAACGGAAACAAACTGAGGAAGAAACTCCAAGAGATTGCTGCTGCTTGTCTCAAAATTTTATTTTTAAAAATACCTTCACCATAAATTTCGAACATTTTCCAGAGTGAAATTCCCAAAATTGGGATGTGCAATTCATCTAAAAAATGGTGAATTTTTAATATAAATGTAGGTGTTTTGAAACGCATTATTCTATATTTGCAATACACAAATATAATAATAAATGAGAATAAACCTACTTTGTATCGGGAAAACAGATGACAAAAAAATTATAGAACTCATCTCCTACTACATTGCTAGATTACCGAAACATTGGAATTTCGAGATGACAGAAATTCCTGATGCTAAAAATGCCCGAAATTTAAGTGCCAATTTACTCAAAAAAGAAGAAGCTAAATTATTTTTCAATCATATAGAAAACACAGATTTGGTGATTCTTTTAGATGAAAAAGGCAAAGAATTTACCAGCAGAGAATTTGCTCAGAAATTGAATTATTATCAAAACAATTCCATCAAAAGAGTTTGCTTTTTGATAGGTGGAGCGTATGGTTTTTCTGATGAAATGTACAACAGAGCCAATGAAAAATTATCTCTTTCTAAAATGACTTTTACACACCAAATGATTAGATTATTTTTTGTGGAACAAATCTATAGAGCAGACCAAATTTTACAAGGGAAACCTTATCATAATGACTGAATTTAGGATTTAGGTCTTAGGATTTAGGTTTTAATTGTTAGAAATTTATGTTTCAGATTTACTCACAACCTTCAAAGCTAAAAAAGAAAAGAAAATTCCTAAAATAATTCCCATAAATGCGCCAAAAAGTACATCTCCGGGAAAATGCATTCCCAAATAAACTCTACTATACGCTACCGTAGAAGCCCAAACTAATAAAAAATAAGGCAACCATTTTAGTTTTTTACCTAATAAAACAGCTAAAAATGTTCCTATGAAAAAGGCATTAGAAGAGTGTGCAGAATAGAAACCGAATTGTCCGCCACATTTTACTTCTCTTATTAAACCTTCTAGTGAAGGATCATGACAAGGTCTCAATCTTTCAAAACCAAATTTAAAAATATTAGCAATTTGATCAGAAGCGGTAATCCCAAGAGCTATGAAAAGAAGAATGTATAAAAAAGACTTTCTGTTAAAGTTCTTGAACAAGAAATAAAGAAAAATAATATAAAGCGGAATCCAAAACCATTTCTCAGAAACCAAAATCCAAAATTGGTCAAATGAAGAATTTCCTAAATTATTTAGGAAAATCATTGCTTTTTTATCTTCAAGAATAATTTCGTCCATTATCTGCTTACTGGGCCGTTATAATCATCACTCAATTGGTCTATTTTCTCCTCTGTTTCTTTTTTAGAATCAGTTGTATTGAGCTCTAATTGTTTTCTAAAATCAAGTTCTTGTTTTATTTTTTCAGTTGGGTCATATTCTTGAGCCGCTTTTTTAACTTTTTCTATTTCTTTTTTAATTTCAGAAACAGGATTATCGGCATCTTTCATAATTTCGGATTTTACATCTTCCATCGCACCTTTCATTTTTCTAATACCTTGTCCCAATCCTCTTGCAATTTCAGGGATTTTATCTGGTCCGAATAAAACTACGATTGCTAAAACAATCACAATCATCTCTCCAAAACTTAGTTCCATAACACAATCATTTTTGATGTTACAAATTTATTCTATTTTTTCTTCTGAAAGGCAAAATAAACAAAAAAAGCACTTGCCAACATCAAAATAAATCCTAAAAAGAATGGTGCACCAGGAAACTGAAACGGTGCAGAACTATGAGTAAAGTAATAAAATAAATTAGTCATTAATGGTGGCCCCACAATAGAAGTAGCACTAATAAGACTGGTTAATGCGCCTTGCAATTCCCCTTGTTGATTAGATGGTATATTTTGGGTAATCACAGATTGTAATGCAGGACCACAAATACCGCCTAAACAGTATGGTATTAAAAAGACAAACATCATCCAACTTTCCGTAGCAAACGCAAAAAGAAGCATCCCGATTGCATAAAGAATCAAACCATAGTAAATACTTCTTTCGTTTCCTATTTTAGGATTAATCCACCTGATGAGTAAACCTTGTACTAAGCCTACTAAAAGTCCTATAATTCCTAAGGAAATGCCAACCATTTTTACATCCCAATTAAATTGATACATCGTAAAATAATTCCAATTGCTTTGTACAGCGTGACCCGCTATATAAATTAGAATTAAAGAAATAACCATTGTAGAAATTTCGGGGTGTTTTCCTAAAAATTTGAGAGAACCAATTGGATTAGCTCTTTTCCAATCAAAAGGTCTTCTGTGGTCTTTATCTAAGCTTTCTGGTAAAATAAAATAACCATACATAAAATTAACTAAGCACAAAACAGCTGCAGCATAAAAGGGAACTCTAGCTCCATAATGTCCTAATACACCACCAATTACAGGGCCTATAATAAAACCAACACCAAAAGCAGCCCCTATTAATCCGAAATTTTTCGCTCTATCTTCATTTGTAGAAATATCTGCAATATAGGCACTTGCTGTGGTGATACTTGCCCCAGTAATTCCAGCAATAATTCTACCAATAAACAACCAAATAATATTAGGCGAAAGTGCCAAAAAAATATAATCAATAGTAAAACCAAGAAGCGATAGTAAAATAATAGGTCTTCTACCGTATTTATCACTAAGGTTTCCTACTACCGGAGAAAAAACAAATTGTGTAAAAGCATAAGCAAAACCCAGCCAACCACCATACTTAGCAGCTTCACTAATGTCTGCATGTATTAACTCCTTTATCAAATCAGGAACAACAGGAATAATGATTCCCCAACCTGTAATATCTATCAAAAGGGTGATAAATATAAAACCTATTGCTGCTTTTTTCTGTGATGTCTTCATATCAAAAACGAAGATAAATAATTTTTTGAAATATTTTCAATTAATTTTTTCCAATAAAAAAGCGCTCCGAAGAGCGCTTTAGATTTATATATCCGAAGTTGTCCTTTCGTGTGGAGTTTCTTCTTTTCCTGTTTTTAAGAAATCATAAGCTAATGCCGATGCAATGAAAACCGAAGAATAGGTTCCGAAGAAAATACCTAAGAATAATGCAAACATAAATCCTTTTAGGTTATCTCCCCCGAAGAAGAAAATAGCTAATATTACTAGAATTACAGTAAATGAGGTATTAAATGTTCTACCTAGAGTACTAGAAATAGAATCATCAAACAAACCAGCTAGTGTAAGTGATTTTTTCTCTTTCAGATATTCTCTAATCCTGTCAAATACAATTACTGTATCATTGATAGAATAACCGAGCACCGTAAGAATAGCCGCAATAAAATCTTGGTTTACCTCCATATTAAATGGCATAATATTCTTAAAGAATGAGAAGAAACCAAGGATAATAATGGCATCGTGCGCTAAAGCTGCTACAGCACCTAAAGAGAATTGCCACTTATCAAATCTAAATAAGATATAAATAAAGATACCTAATAATGAAGCTAAAACCGCAAAAGTACCTCCTGTTTTTATATCATCAGAAACTGTAGGGCTAACTTTTGAAGAAGAAACCACCCCTACTTCACCTTTATTTGGATCTTTAAAATCTTGTAATTTAGTTTTTGCAGGTAAATATTGTTTTAATCCGTCGAAAAGTTTTTGTTCTACATCTTGGTCTGCAGCTACAGATTCATCATTAATTTTATAATCTGTAGTTATTTTTAATTGACTGTCATTACCAAAAGTTTTAACATCTACCGCTTGTTGCTCTCCTTTTTCTACAAATAACTTAACTAGAGACTCGTGAGCTTTAGTAGCATCTACATCTTTATCAAATCTTACTATATAACTTCTTCCTCCTTTAAAATCTACACCTGTCTTAAATCCTAATGTAACCATAGATATAATACAGGCTGTAGTAAGTATTGCAGAAAATATATAGGCATATCTTCTTTTCCCAATAAAATCAATCCAAAGATTTCTGAACCAATTTTTGGTCATTGGAGTCCAAACAGAAAGTGATTTACCTTTATTTAATCTATGGAAAATCATTACTCTAGATAAAAGTACAGAAGTAAAGAAAGTCATAATTAAACCAATACCAGTAGTTACCGCAAATCCTTTGATAGGTCCTGTACCAAATATAAATAGTACTAATGCTGTAAGTAATGAAGTAAGGTGACCATCTATAATTGCATTTAGTGCATGTTTGAAACCATCTGTATATGCTTGTTTGATAGATTTACCTGCAAATAATTCTTCTTTGGTTCTTTCGTATATAATTACGTTGGTATCTACCGCAATTGCCATCGTAAGTACAATCCCTGCAATACCAGGAAGCGTAAGTGTAGCATTGATAGAATCCATGATACCAAATAAGTAAAAGAGGTTAAATATCATCGCAATGATTGCATAAACACCTGCACCACCATAATAGAATATAATGTAAACTACTATAATTAAAAATGCAATGCAGAAAGACATTAAACCTGCATTAATAGATTCTTGCCCTAGAGAAGGACCTACCACTTCAGCTTGCACCACTTTAGCAGAAGCCGGTAATTTACCAGCGCCTAGTACATCTGTAAGATCTTTTGCTTCTTCTTGTGTAAAGTTACCAGAAATCTGAGATCTACCACCCGCAATTTTTCCACTTACATTAGGAGCAGTATAAACAATATTATCTAAAGTAACCGCTAGTGGCTTACCAACATTTTTTTCTGTAAGAGTAGCCCAAGTTCTAGCACCTTCTGTATCCATCTGCATATCTACTACAATTCTACCTAGGTTATCATAGTTGATACTTGCTTTATCTACAGCACCATCTACAGGAGCTTTTCCGTTGATATTACCTCTAATAGCATAAAATTCTAAATTATCAGGAGTTTCAGCTTGCGGCTTATATCCCCACATAAATTTAGTAAATTTAAGATTAGCAGGTCTTAATTTAATAGCAATTGGGCTATTAAAAATTTTATTAATAGTAGCGGTATCAGATAATTTGATATTACCAATTGCAGAAGATGTTCTTTTATCTAATTGTAAAAGATTTACAAGATTGGTGTTTTTAGCAACGCCAATAGAATCTGCTTTTAGAGGAACAACTTTAGACAATTGATCTATATATGGATAAATCTCTTGAATTTGTTGTACTTCCCAAAACTGCAATTTAGCAGAAGTAGAAAGCATCTTTTTCACTTTATCTTTATCTTTAATACCAGGCATTTCTACCGCAATTCTACCAGTACCAGGTACACGTTGTACATTTGGCTGTACCGCTCCCATTTTATCAATTCTGGTTCTTATTACTTCGAAAGCTGTACCTACAGAAGCGTCTATCTTTTTTCTAATGATCGATTTTACTTGATCATCAGTAGTATTAAATTTAATTTCGCTACTTAATTTTTGAGTTCCAAAAACTTCTGGGCTAGCTAATTTTAGCTTAGAGCCATTATTTTTATTAAGCTCTTCAAACTGAGTAAAGAAATCTTCTATATAAGGTTTTGTAGAGTTTCTCTGAACTAAATCTGTTTTGTCTAATGCTTCAATCACAATAGGATTAGTAGAATAATTGGTTAAATCATTCACCAAATCTCTTTGATTAATTTCTAATAAAACATTAATACCCCCTTTTAAGTCCAAACCAAGCTTCATTTCTTTTTGCTTAGCTTCAGGGTAATTTAATTTAGTGAAACCTAAGTTTAAGGTATCTTTAGAAAGACGAGCGATTTCTTTTTTATATTTAGAATCATCGTCTCCTGCAATAGCTTTTGCTTCTTTTTCTATCTTGCTTGCATACCAAGTTGGTAATAATTCATTGATACAAATAAGCCCAAGAACAATTGCTACAATCGTAATAAGTCCTTTTCCTTGCATTGTTTATAGTTTACAACATTTAAAATTATAGTCGGCAAATATAATGATTTTCAGTTGAAATAAGAATTTTGAGGATATGATTTTTAAAATAAGTTATAAGAAGGAAGTCTGAAGCTCGAAGTTTTACTAATTCTTCTAACTCGAAACACGAAACTCAGAACTCAAAACAATGATTAAACCGTCATAGAAAACAGCCTTGTTTCAGGCATTTTTCTCATCATTCTCAGATCAAATGCCATGGCTACATTTCTGGTAAAAACTCTACCTTTTTCAGTAATTTTCACAAAATCATCTGCCAATTCTACCAAACCATCTTCTTGCATTTCTTTTAATTTTTCTAATGCTTCGGGAAGCTCTGCAAAGGTATTTTTATCCGTAAAAGTAGTTTCTAACTGGCACATAATATTGAGGATATGTCTTCTGATAATTAAATCTTCTTCGTTTAAAATATGTCCTCGAAAAACTGGAATTTTGCCCTCTTCTACTCTTTTTTGGTAATCTTCTACTGTTTTTTCGTTTTGTGCAAAACCATACCAAGAATCCGAAATAGCAGACATACCCAAACCCACCATCAATTTTGTATTACTAGAAGTATAACCCATAAAATTACGATGTAGTTTTTTCTGAATTAAAGATTGGTATAAATCATCACTTTCCAAAGAAAAATGATCCATCCCCACTTCTATATATCCTAAATCTTCTAGAAGTTTTTTACCATTTTCGTAGAGTTTACGTTTTTCTTCACCACTTGGTAAATCATCTTCATCAAAACCTCTTTGCCCAACTCCTTTAATCCAAGGAACGTGAGCATAAGAATAAAACGCGAGTCTATCTGGCTTTAATTCTAAGGTTTTTCTGATGGTCAATTCCATGGCTTCCCAAGATTGATGCGGTAACCCAAACACCAAATCGTGAGAAACACTTCTGTAGCCTATTTCTCTTGCCCATTCTGTTACGTTTTTTACATTTTCAAAGGGCTGAATTCTGTTGATAGCTTTTTGAACCTTCAAATCATAGTCTTGCACCCCAAAACTGCATCTTCTAAACCCTAAATCATATAAAGTTTGTAGATGTTCTTTGGTGGTATTATTAGGATGACCTTCAAAAGAAAATTCTGGATTTTCGGCTATTTCTACGGTATTAAAAATTCCTTCCAATAAAATTTTTAAATTTTCTGGAGAGAAAAAAGTAGGTGTTCCTCCACCAAGATGAAGTTCTTTTAATTTTGGTTGTTGGTTATTGGTTGTTGGTTGTTGGTAAAACAAATCAAGGTACAAATTCCATTCTTTTAAAACACTTTCTAGATAAGGTGTTTCCACTGAATGTTGCTTGGTAATTCTTTTATGACAAGCACAAAAAGTGCATAATTGTTCACAAAATGGAAGGTGAATATAAATAGAAACCCCTTCTTCTGCATTACTTTCGTTAAAAGCTCTGATTACCGTATTTTGCCATTTTTCTGAGTTAAAATTTTCGTTTTCCCAATACGGAACAGTAGGATAAGAAGTGTATCTAGGTCCTGGAATATTATATTTATTGATAAGTGAGTTCATTTTGCAAAAATAACTATTTTTGCAAAGATGACACATTTTAAGATTTATAAATTTATAGAAGAAAATCTCCCTGATTTCAATCCTGAAAATGAGCAGGATATCATTAAGGCAGAAAAATTGCTAAAAGCTGAAAGTAAACTCAATAATTCTTTCACAATTAATGAAATTGAAGTATACATTTCTGAACTTAAAAATCCTTCGACTCATTTCAAAGAGATTTTAAATATTTCTGTTATTAACCATATTTTTTCAGGGAAAAACATTGATGATATTGTACATCTAAAACCTGATTTATCTAAAATAAAAAATGAAGACTTGGAAATTTTCAAAGAAAATTTTACTACAAAAGCAAAAGAATTTTTATCTGAAAAAATTAGGAAAAATAGATGGCAAAATTTAATTTATTTTCAAAAATATTATTCGGATTTCCTAAGTGCGGATGCTTTGGATTTCTATAAAAATATATTGCATGATAAGAATCAAATTATAATCGAAAAAATTGAAAATTCTAGCATTTTAAATAATATTATTCACAATTATCCTTTTGCAATTGATAGAAAATACTACGAACTGCAATCTACTATTGATAGTTTTGAATTTGATGATGATATTTTGAAGATTAACAATAGTATTGCAAGAAATCAGAAAACACATATTAACAACAAAATAGTTTTAGGAAAAATTCTTATTGCTATTAATTATTTCCGTTCTGAAGATGATACTACTAAAAATGTAATTAAAGAAAACCAAAAAATTGCAAAAGATTGGGTAAACGTAAAAAGAGGATTTTTTACGAATATTATATACCATATCGTAAATTTTTTCAATCCTGATTCATCTAAAAAGAAACTTGTTTTTGCAGTCTCTATTTTGGTATGGCTTGTATTTTTGTCTGTTATAATATATTTTGCTTATGTAGATTACAAATTGGCAATTGCTATTATTACATCTACTTTACTTTTGGTGTTAATAGGTAATAATATTCATAAAAGTTACTATGAAAATAAAAAACATGCAAATACAGAAGAAATAGTGATAAAATTTACTGGTTCGTTTTTGATCTATGTAGTTCAAAGAATTTTATGGTTTATTTTTGTGCCTTCTGTTTTGCTCTATGTTTATGAGAGTTTAAAAATAGGGAAATTTCCATTGGCTTTTTTTATTATAGTAGGAAGCATTATTTATCAATTGTATAAAAAATATAAAAACTAGTGAACCTTAGACTTCAAGAAATTGTAAAACAAATCATTCCAGATTTTAATCCAGAAGTAGAATCTGACCTTATAAAGGCAGAAAAAATTCTGAAAGCACATAGTAAGACTGATGAAAGTATCTCGCAAAATGATATTGAAAATTTCTTAATATTTTTTAAAGAAAAAGGAAATAAATACCGAGAAATACTTGCAGATGAAAATCTCTCTAAAATAATAAATGGCGAAATTCCTAAAATAGATTCTTCAAAAAACAAAGTTCATCACATTTCACAAGAGATAAAAGATGATTTTTCGATGGATTTTTCTGATAAAATTATGCAGTTTGTAAAACTGAGCATGCAAAATAATCATTGGGGAAATCTCAGAATATTTTACAAAAATTATTTCTCTATTATTAATGTAGAAAATCATGATGAATTGCTAGAAACTATCAGTTCTAAAAATGATTTAATTTTAAGCATTATACCACAAAGAAATCAATACAAACTGTTTTTAAATGAATACAAATTTGCGATTAATCCTGATTATTTTGCACTTCAATCTGATGTAGATTCTCATTATTTTAATGAAGAAATTTTAGGTATTAATAATTCTCTGTCTAATCATCAAAAAACGGAAGATTATTATAAAGTCTTTTTGGGAAAAATCTTTATAGCTCTTAATCACTTCGATGCATTTACAGAAGACTTAAGAGATATATTATCAAACAATTACAAAGTTGGAAAAAAATGGGCAGATAAAGAAAATAAAATTTTCAGTAAATTAGGAAAATCTACCTCAGATATAGCAGACAAAGACTATGGAAATGTTGCAGAATGGATTATTATGGGTATTTTTTATGCAATTATATCTTTAGGATTGTATCAATTATACTCTTTTAATAGCAATGTTTTTGTAATTTTAGTTGTTTTAGAGCTTATTGTATTTGCTGTAGCCAATAAAAGTTTGAACCGCAGTTTCGAAGAGCAATCAAAATCTAAAACAGATCAATCTTTTAGAAGAAAACTAAAAAAAATTAGTTTCAAAATTTTCATTCTTCAATTGTATGTTTTTTTTGCAATTATAGGATTAGGAATTATAGGTTTGCTTATCGCAATTGGAGTAGGAACTGGAGGTGCTGGTTTTATAGGTATGATATTTTTAATAAGATTTATTATAAAATTAGTGAAAAAAAATTAAAGCACTCTTCGTTGAGTGCTTTATATTATTTAATTCCTAGATTTCCTTCTTTATCTTCAAAAGGATCTTTTGGTTTTACTTTTAATAAGCTATACATCTCATGAATCACATATTTCACTTCTTTATAATTACCATTTTCCATAGCTTTATCACCTGCCTCTATTAGTTTATTAATTTTGCTGGTATTACTATATTCATTAATATCACGATATTTATAAAAATAATAAAGATTAGCATAAGATTCATCTTTTTTATAATAAATATCCCGATTAAGTTTCTCTAATTCTTGCGTTTTTCTTTTAATGATAGACTTTTCATTGCTTTCTAAAAAGACTTTTTCATCTTTTATGATTTTATGAAATTGGTCTATTTGTCTCTGCGAAGCGTCATCTAACATTCTTTCTAAATCTTCTTTAGAATCACGATATTCTTGTATTTCATACATTACATCTCTGAAACGTACAATCTTGTCATACTCTTGCAAAGCACGTCTTTTTCTTTCGTCCAGCTGAAAAATTTTTTCTGTAAAATCTGTATCTTCTAGTTCTACTAAATCAAATTTTATCTTGTAAAGTTCGTCTTTAATATTTTTAAATTTTGCAAAAACAGATAATCTTTCTGGTTCTACATCATCAATATTGTCAATATAAGACAGTTCGTCTTCAATTTCAAAAATTACTTTATCTATATCCTCCTGAAATTTAAGCTTATTAATATTTTTAGTATGAGGATTGAAAACTTCTTTTATTTCAAAATCTATAGAAGGAATATACACAGAAACTGATAAATCTCTACTTTCAGACATATTGAATTTGAGTTCTATATCCATACCTTTTAGCAAATTCATGGGCATATCTTGGCTGTTAATTTCTATGTAACCAATGCTCATATTACTTGCTGGTAAAGTACCAGTTCTACCTTCTAGAATATTGATAATCAACCTATCTTTTGCTTCTTTATTGAAATTTTTAGAAGTAGTTTTATAAATAGTTTTTGTAAGAGGAAGAATGTCATTTCTTTTAAAGATTCTTTCTAAAAAAGTACTGCCAAAATCATCATCTACTTCTAAACAAATATCATTAGGTAAAGGTTGTCCAGAAATATTATAAATACCGTGATTAATGTAAACATCATTTTTTTCTAAAACCAAATTCTGATTTTCATCAAAAATGTTCACCGAAAATAAATTTCTTTGTTTAGGAAGTATCTTCACAAACTCCGAAAATTTATATTTAAAAGGCATTAAACCTGTATCAAAACCGCCATCTTTTCTTATAATTCTATAAAAACCATTGAAATTTTGAGGTGCAATACCTACCACCAACTCTTCTTCGTCTTGTGTATTTACCTCGTAAATAAATTTAGTTTCAAAAATATTTTTTTCACTGATATTCAATTCATTAGAAATAGATTCATTGATTATAGAGCCATCTATTTCTTTAGTTCCTGCAAAATAAGCCGCACCTACCATTACTGCAGTTGTAGGATCTATAGAATGATCTATTAAAATCCCAAAAACCTCTTTCAATCTTTCTTTAATATAAGGAATATAAGTAGTTCCGCCAACCAAAATAATGCGTTCTATGTCTTGAGAAATTTTTTGATTTTCTTCTAATAATTTTTTAATTAAAGTAATAGATTCTTCTACTTTTTCATAAATTACTTGATTGAATTCTTCTCTACCAATCTCTAAATCAAGATAATAATCACCATCATTAAGTTCTATTTCGGTAATAATTTTATCTTTTATTGAAAGTTCTTTTTTAATTTCTTCTGCTTTATAAAGCAATTCGTAATAGAGTTTTGTATAATAATTGTCTGTTTGTGATAAAAGTTTTTTGTAAAGGTTTTCTTCCTTTAAAATTTCCTCAATTTTTGGAGTCAAAATATGCTCTATTACAAGATGATCCAAATCTACACCGCCCAAAAAATTATTTCCTTCGTGATCAGTAATTTTCAGTTCTCTATCATTTATTTTCACAAGAGCTACATCAAAAGTACCACCACCAAAATCATAAACCAACCAATTTTTCTCGTCTTTAAGTTCTAAATTCTGAAAATTAGCATAAGCAAGACATGCTGCAATAGGTTCTTGCAATAAAACTACCTGCTTAAAACCAGCATTCTCGCCAGATTTTTTGGTAGCATTGCTTTGTACAGTATCAAAAGATGCGGGAATTGTAATAACAATAGATTGAGGTTTTTCTTCTGATACAAAGCTCAATAATTCTTTTAAAACCATTGATGAAAGTTCTATAGGAGAAATTTGGGCATCATTTTCCGAAATTTTGTAAATATGCTCTGTTCCCATTTTTCTTTTGAAAGAAGAAAAAACATCTGCACTAGCTGTTTTCATTAACTCTCTTGCTTTTTCGCCTACAAAAATTCTATTTTTTCTATAAGCAACTACAGAAGGTAAAGTTTCTGAAAAACCAACTGGATTTTTATAAATTATAATTTTACCATCTACAAATTTGCAAATTCCTGAATTAGTTGTTCCTAAGTCCACTCCAAAATTGATATTCCCCATATTACTCTGCTATTACTATTGCTTTTTGAACAAGTGCCATATTATCTGAATCCTTTTCAAAAATAGCAGGTTTCAAAACCTTTATTATTTTTGGATGAGAAGAATCACCCACTAGATTTGCTTCTATGGATGTATCTCTTTCATCATAAAATTTACCCAAAGGATTTTCTATATGATATCCCATTTCATCTAGTTCATGATATATTCTTTCGATATTTCTATCAAAAATATTTAGATTTTGTTCTTTTGCTTTTTTTTCGATTTCAAAAATTTGGTTAATTATATTAATCATATTTTAATTTTATACAAATTTATAAATAGTAAATTGTTAAGCTTGTGATTCAAACTAAAAATTATTATGAATATGCACAATTAGTAATTTTTTAATTTTCAACAATTTATTTATCATTCCGCAGGAACCTAAACTGCTTTATTATCAATATATTGAGATTCTTACGGAATAACAAAATGACTGCTTACCTTATCATTATGACTAAAAACGGACATTCATAAAAATTATTTTAAAAATTCTTTAAACAAAAAAATTACACTACAAATTACTGAAAGTATTATCAATAAACAATGAATACATTATAATTCCAGAATTTCAATTTTTCATTTTACATAGATTAAACTTAGGCTTCTTCCATTTTTTATAAAAATTAAAAATAAAATTGAAATTAACAATAAAATTATATTCATTTTTTAGTTCTTAAACTCCGCTTTTAAAATTCTATTTTTCCCTGCAAAAACCAGTGTATTTTTATCTATCCATTCTACTACGTAGAGATTTTTTTCTTCAGAGATTACTTTCCAAGTTTTCCCAAAATCATCAGAATATGAGATATCTCCATCACCAACAGCTATTATTTCTTTTCCGCCAGAATTAGGGCGATATTTCACACAGGTTTTATACCCCGAATTTTTACCAGAAGCTACACTTTGCCAAGTTTCTCCACCATCTGAAGTCACTGCAATATTATTAATGTTGTCTTTTTGTTTGGTGTAATCTCCGCCTACGGCAATTCCTAGTTTTTCATTATAAAAATCTATGGAATAAATTCCTGAAGAAGAAGCTCCGTTTACAAATGGCGTGCTAAAAACATCCCAATGAAAAGGCTTATCCCAAGTGAATTTAAAAATTCTAGAAGTTTTGCCACCTGTTGCAATCCAAACCGTATTCCCTACAGTAGCAATATTGGTATTGCTGGCTGCAAAATGAGCTTCGCCATCATTATACAAAGGAATAATGCCGTCATCTTGATTGTAATTCTTTTTGGTAAAAGTTCTAAAGTATGCTTTATTTTTTTTAGTAGGATCACTTATGGCAATTCCTCTTCCGTTTTTATCATAAGAAAAAGCATCATAAAAGGCTGTTCTAAGGGTATCTTTATAAAAAATTTCATAAGACAAATCTCTTTTATCAATTTTATAAAAATAAGCCGGACTTTCTATATTAGCCGTGTAAAGCAATTGATCATAATGTGCTAAAGTTCTGAATTCTAGCTTATCTGTAGATAATCTCACTTGCTTTTTTCTGATGGTATCTTTCAGGTGTACAAAACCTAGCTTAGAATCTGTACCTACATAATAAACCTTACTATCTACTATCTGAATGGCTCTAATGCTAATTTTATCTTTTAACAAAAGACTAAAATCAAGTTTCTGAGCATTGAAAACTTGAAAACACAAAATCAATAAAACCGCAATTTTTCTCATAAATTCAAAAATAAAAAAATTCCGCAACGTGTGCGGAATTTAATATGATTAATTTTAATCTTTATCGTGTAAATCAATGTCAACTTCTTGCAGCGGTTCTTGTTCCGCTTTAAAGGTTTCTCCGAAACCTCCATTTTGAAGTTTAGAATGTCTTCTACTGTATAAGAAATAAATAATAAAACCTAATCCTAACCATATAGCAGAATAAGTTTGTGCTTCTATACTTAAATTGATAATTAAATATACATTAATTAAAATTCCACATACTGCAATTACAGGAAGTGCGGGAACTCTAAAATTTCTTTGAAGATTTGGTTCTTTTACTCTTAATACCCAAACAGCTACACATACCATTGTAAAAGCGAATAATGTTCCAAAACTTGTCATATGTGCTAAATCATTGATTGGTGTAAAAGCGGCAACTACGGAAATCACAGCTCCTAAAATCATTAAATTCTTGCTAGGAACTCCAGTTTCGGTATTTACTTTTGAGAACGTTTTAGGAATTAACCCATCTTTAGACATTCCTAAGAAAATTCTAGATTGTCCCATAATCATTACCATTAATACAGATATAAGTCCTACAGTAGCAGCAATGGTGATAATATAACCAGCCCAAGCCTGCCCTGCAATATCAAAAGCATAAGCTACTGGAGCTTTAATAGCGTCTGGATATTTACCTAATGGATTAAAATCTGAGTAATGCATCATTCCTGTTAAAACCAGTGATACTAAAATATATAGTAGCGTACAGATTAGCAAAGAAGCGATAATGGCAAATGGTACATCTTTCTTAGGATTGATAGCTTCACCAGCTTGTGTAGAAACAGCATCAAATCCTACATAAGCAAAGAAAATAGCAGAAGCACCAGCAATAATACCTGCAACTCCGTATGCATTGTGTGAGACACCATTTTCTGTAATTACCGTTTGAGCAGGAATAAAAGGAGTCCAATTAGCTGGATCTATAAAAAATGCACCTGCAACAATTACAAATATAATAGCAGCCACTTTTAGCATTACAATAAAATTGTTTGCTTTAGCAGCTCCTTTGGTTCCTCTTAACAAAATAGAAATCACTACTAATACGATTACTAATGCTGGCAAATTCATTGCAAAACCAGAATTTCCTGCTGCAGCATAAGTTTGAGGATCTGTGGTTAACCAACCTGGTAGATGCAACCCAAACATTTTGAGCAATTTACCAAAGTAACCAGACCAAGAAACAGCTACCGTCATAGAACCCATAGCATATTCTAGTATCAACCCCCAACCAATAATCCAAGCAAAAATTTCGCCTACAGTTCCATAAGCATATGCATAAGCAGAACCTTCTACAGGCAATATAGATGCAAATTCAGCATAACACAAAGCTGCAAAAACACACGCAATCCCTGCAATTACAAATGATAGTGCTAAGGCTGGCCCAGCATTATAATAAGCTCCTGTTCCTGTGAGAACAAAAATCCCACCTCCGATAATTGCTCCAATTCCAATAGCCGTAAGACTCCACTTACCTAGTACTCTCTTCAGCTGGCTCTTTTTGATGTCCGCTTCATAGGCACTCATCGGTTTTTTAATCCAAATATTCGACATAATTTTTTATTTGTTAATTTTATGTTCCCAAAAATATGAAAATTTATGAATTATTAACACCTATATCTCAATTTTATTTGAATTTATTGAGAACTACCCTCAAAAAAATATGTATTTATCACTAATTTTTGGTTTTCTATGCTCCATTCTTCTTAAAAATGCTATTTTTGAATTATGATTTTTTATGAACTTTTCTTAAAACCCTACGAAAGTTATACGACTTTCCAAATATTTTTAGAATTTATTGCGACAACTTTTGGAATGCTGAGTGTGTATTTTTCCATCAAAAAAAACATTTGGGTTTATCCTACTGGTATTATTTCTACTACTCTATATGTATATATTCTTTTCGTATTTGGGCTATTAGGAGATTGTATGATTAATGTTTACTATACCATAATGAGCATTTATGGTTGGATTCTTTGGTCTAAAAGTTCAGAAGATAACGTACACGTAGAAGTTTCTTGGGCTAATAAAAAAGACTGGATTTTTTCTATTTTCCTATTTATTCTTAGTTTAGGCTTAGTAAGTGTAGTTTACTATTACAAACCATTGATAGACCATCAATTTGTATTAACCAAAGAAATAGAAAAAGCACTAGGTTTCGACCATTTAGATTGGGCAAATTGGCTAGACGTAGTTACTACCTCTATATTTTTAGTAGGAATGTGGCAAATGGCAAAACGAAAAGTAGAAAATTGGATTTTTTGGATTATTGGTGATATTATTTGTATTCCTATGATGATTTACAAAGGCTTAGGAATTACATCTCTACAATACATTGTGTTTACAGTAATGGCTTTTAAAGGATTTTACGAATGGCAAAAATCTTCCAAAGAAATAAGTTAAAAACTCAATCATTATAATCTAAACTTTCAACCAAGATAATAAAAAGCTTTTGCTTATTTTTGCAATTATTTTATCAAAATGACTACAATAGAATTCTATAAATACCAAGGCACAGGTAATGATTTTGTAATGATAGACAACCGTGACCTTACTTTCACGAAAGACACAGAAACCATTAAAAACCTTTGCGACAGACGATTTGGGATAGGTGGTGATGGTTTAATTTTATTAGAAAATGGTAAAAATGTAGATTTTACAATGGTCTATTACAATTCTGACGGAAACGAATCTACCATGTGCGGAAATGGTGGAAGATGCTTGGTTGCTTTTGCTCATTTTTTAGATGTTTTCGAGGAGAAATGTACTTTTAATGCGATTGATGGTTTACACGAAGCTGAAATAAAAAACGGCATCGTAAAACTAAAAATGATTGACATTGATACAATCAAAAACATTGATGAAAACTACGAATTGAATACAGGTTCGCCTCACTTTGTACAATACGTAGAAAATGTGGAAGGTTATGATGTTTACCAAAACGGTTATAGCATCAGAAATTCTGAAAGGCATGCAAAAGAAGGCATTAATGTAAATTTTGTAGAAGAACTAGAACCTAATAAATTATTTGTAAGAACCTACGAACGTGGTGTAGAAGATGAAACCTACAGTTGTGGAACGGGGGTTACCGCATGTGCTGCAACCTATATGAAAAAACACCAAACCAATAAAGTAGAAGTAAAAGTTCTGGGTGGAAATCTAAAAGTCTATGCCGAAGAAAATGGAAATGGTTTCAAAAACGTTTGGTTAGAAGGCCCTGCAAAACAAGTTTTCAAAGGGAAAATAAATTATTAGATGGATGCTAGATGATGGATGACAATTATAATCCAATCATTTCAAACCATTTCAAACTATATCAAACTCTAAATCTGTTTTATGAAAAAAATAATCGCAGTCATTTTTCTGCTTATTGCAATTGTCGGAGGATACTTTGCGTTCAAATTTTTAAACAAATATAAATTGAACAATGTAGAAAAAGAAGGTTACATTTTAGTGCCTACTGGTGCTAATTTTGAACAGGTTTTAGATTCTATCTCTCCTTTTCTCAAGAATAAAGAAAGTTTCAGAGAAGTTGCTCTTCAAAAAAAACTTGACCAAAAAATAAAACCAGGTCGTTATAAAATAGAATCTGGTGCAGACAATAGTCAATTGGTTAATATGATTAAAGCAGGAAACCAAACGCCTAACTCTTTTAGAATTGGTGATTTCGGTACGGTATATCAAATGATTGGGAGAGTTTCTAGAAAAACCGAAGCAGATTCTCTAGCTTTTGTCAATTCTTTCAATAAAATAGCTCAAGAAAAAGGGTTAAAAAACGCCGAAGATCTTAAAAACTACTTCTTTTCTGATACATATGAATTCTATTGGACGGTAAAACCAGAAGATTTTTTCAAAAAATTTGAAAAAGATTATCAAGAATTTTGGACTGCGGAAAGAGAATCTAAGCTTAAAAATCTAGGAATTACTAAAAATCAAGTTTATGCTCTGGCATCCATTGTTTATAAAGAATCTGGTGGAAAAACAGACGAACAAAAAACCATTGCTGGTTTGTACCTCAACCGTTTTAGAAAAGGGATGAAACTACAGAGTGACCCTACGGTAATTTACGCTATTAATAAAGAAGATAATTTCAAAAGTGATATTAAGAGAGTTTTATTCAAACATCTAAAAGTGCAATCTCCTTATAATACTTATGCCGTGGCAGGTATTCCTCCTGGTCCTATTTGTATTGTAGATAAAAGTTCTGTAGATGCCGTTTTAAACGCTGAAAATCATCATTATATATATATGTGTGCAAACCCGAAAAGAATAGGCTATCATAAATTTACAGATAATGATGCAGAGCATGCTAAAAATGCTAAAGAATACCAAGATTGGCTAAACTCTCGACAGATAAAGTAAAGTTTAACATCTTTTAACAATTTCACCTTTTAACAATCTATGAAAAATTTCGTCTAATTAAACGAAACAAGATGGAAGTTGTATAATAATTTCCAAAGATTATAAAATGCTAACCACGAAGCTAGAAACTATATTTGCTTCGCAAAAAAATGGATAATGATTAACATTGAGAACATTACACAGTTAAAAAAAAGAACATTAGGATTAACAATCGTACTTACAGCAGCGGCAATGGCATTTGCACAAGAGAAACAACAAGTTTCTGGTAAAATTGTAGATGCACAAAAAAATTTAGTTCCCTATGCCTCTGTTACCTTCAAAAATAAAACTGTAAAAGAAAACGCAACGCTTTATAGTGACGCTACTCTTACAGATGACAAGGGAAATTTCAATTTAAATTTAATTCCTGGCAATTACGAAATCACTATAGAAGCAATAGATTTCAAAAAAACAATAATAACTAAGCAAATTAATGTAGGAGCTAATAATCTTGGTGATTTAAAATTAGAACAAGAAGCTACTACTACCAATACGAAGACCAAAGATATAGAAGGTGTAACGCTTACCGTAGCTACCAAACCTTATAAAATAGAACTTGATAAAAGAACTTATGATGTAAACCAAGACATCATAAGCAAAGGTGGGAATCTACAAGATGTACTATCTAATGTTCCTTCTATTTCTGTAGATACAGATGGTACAGTTTCTATGAGAGGAAGCTCTAACGTGAGATTTCTTATTAATGGAAAACCTTCTGCTTTACTGGGAATAGATGATGGTGCTAATGCTTTACAAAGCATACCTGCAGACCAAATAGACAGAATAGAAGTGATTACCAATCCTTCTTCTAAATTTGAAGCAAGTGGTACCGCAGGTATTCTCAATATTATTTTAAAGAAAAATAAAAAAATGGGGTTCAACGGTAGTGTAACCGGAACTCTGGGATATTTACCTCAAAGTAGTTTAAATACAAGTTTAAGTTTAAGAAAAGGAAACCTTACTTGGTTTGTAAACGGAGGTGGTGGCTATAGAGAATCTAAAAATACTAATAGAACCAATGCTTACTTTAGCAATCCTACAATCCAAAGCCCTACTTCAGAACAGCACCAAGAATCTATTTCTAAAAGCAAAGGAAGAAACTATAATGCAAGTACAGGTTTTGTATATGATATCTCTGATAAAACCTCTGTTAACGCCTCTGGAACTGTAAGAACTTTTGACAATAATAGCGATGGAAATGTAAATTACAACTATCTATATTTTGATTCTTCAAGCCTTGATAGATTAAGAACTACAGATGGTAAAAACAATAATCTTGCCTTTCAAGGTGATTTCGGACTAGACCATAAATTTAATGATAAAGGGCAAAACATTTCATTATCATTAAGTTTACAAAGAAATAGATCTTATAACGATACAGATATTACCCAAACTTCTAACAATGCATTTGATTTAGAAAATATCATTAACCAAAAAACCATTAATAAATCTATTGTCGGTAAAGCAGATTATGAATTACCTATTGGTGATAAATCTAAATTTGAAGCTGGCTATAGATTAGACATTAATAATAATGATTATAGTAATGATGTAAGACAAAAACTAAAAGATGATACAGTATTTGGGTTTCTGCCAAAATATACTTATGATGCAACTTACAAAGAAGCCTTTAATGCTATCTATGCACAATTCAAAAGTAAATTAGGAAATCTTGGCTATCAAATAGGTTTAAGAAACGAATATTCTAATATTAATATTAACTATTTAAACCAAGAAGGAACCACTGTAAACACTACTAAGAATTATAATAATTTATTTCCAAGTATTTTCTTAAGTTACGATTTAGGAAAAGAGAATCAATTATTAGTGAATTACTCTAAAAGAATAGACAGACCTCGTTCTTTCTTTATGATTCCTAATCCTAATTATAATGACAATCAAAATATTTTTGATGGCAATATAAACCTTAATCCTTCTTATGTAGATTCTTATGAAATAGGCTATAGCATTTCTAAAAAGAAATTGACCATAAATCCTACTCTATACTACAGACATCAAACAGATGATGTAAAAATGGTGGTTTATAACAAAACTGAATTTGTTAATCCAAAAGATGACCCTAATAATCCAGATTATGACCCTAATAATGCTGACCCAAATGCCCAAAAACAAATGGTATTCCACACAATGCCAGTAAACTTAGGAAGCAATGACAGATACGGTTTAGAAATAAATTTCAATTGGGATGCTACTAAATGGTTGAAATTTTTAGGTAATTTAGATTTTTATGGTTACAAAACAAAAGGTAGTTTCTATGACCCTCAATATGTAAGTAGCCCTTTACCATTTGATGGTAATGGCTTTTCTACAAGAGCCAGACTAACATCTACTTTCAAAATTGATAAAACTTTTAATTTCCAAATCCAAGGTAATTATAGAGGGGCAGAAAATACAAAAAGCTCTGACAGAAAAGACATGTATGCTATCAATTTTGGAGCGTCAAAAACAGTCTTAAAAGGAGACGGAACAATTACTTTTAACATTCAAGATATTTTTAATACCAGAGCTATGAGATCTACAAGCTATGGTGATGGTTTCAGCAGAGATTCTTATATGCAATGGCAACCAAGACAATTTGCAGTTTCTTTTACATACAGGTTTAAACAAGGTGATAAAATAGAACAACCTAAGAAGAAAAAAGACGTTAATAGCAATGACCAAGGCGGAGATGATATGCCACCTATGTAAAATAAAAAAACATACAATCACAAAAAAATCCCGAAAATTTCGGGATTTTTTATTTTTCTTTAACTAAATGAAGTTTTTTTACAGCGCTTTCGCTTTTTCCGCTTCAAAAATTCTCTTTCTTAAATCTGTAGAAGAAAAACGGTGGTCTCTTTTGTTGTAAAACAATTCGATTCCTTTTTCCTCACAATATTGTCTTCCTGTGAAATCTTTGTCTTTATATTCCTCACCTATAATTCTTACATCAATCACAAAAGACCTCAAAATATCTTCCAAATCTTGCTCTGTATAATACGGAATAATCTCATCTACAGCACTTACAGCTTTTAACTGAATATACCTTTCCACTACAGTTTGGGTCGGTTTATTCTTGACAGGTCTATCATAAGAAGGGTCTAGTTGTAAACCTACAATCAGATAATCACAAACGGTTTTTGCTTCTTCTAACATTTTGATATGTCCTGCGTGTAATAAATCAAAAGACGAAAAGGTAATGCCTATTTTTTGGGTTTTCATTGATAAATAAATTTAGAATTTATTGAAATTTAGTGAATATTTTTTAGATTGAAAAAAAGATGATTTTATGAAATTTCTTCTATTTCTATACTTCCTGTTTTTGACTTTCTAGATATTTCTGCCATTGCCAAGTAGTTCTTAGTGCTTCTTCTAAAGAAGTTTCTGCTTTCCAACCGAGTTCTTTCTCTGCTTTATCAGCATTGGCATAAGCAACGGTAATATCACCTGCTCTTCTTTCACAAATTTGGTAAGGAACATTCACATCATTTGCTTTTTCGAAAGCGTGGACCACTTCTAGCACAGAACTTCCTTTACCTGTACCCAAATTATAAACATCAATTTGAATGTTTTCTGTAGAATTGATGAGCTTCTGCAATGCTTTTACATGAGCTTTTGCAAGGTCAACCACATAAATGTAATCCCTAACTGCAGTTCCGTCTTCTGTAGGATAATCATCTCCCCAAATCGAAAGTTTTTCTCTAATTCCTGCCGCAGTTTGCATTACATACGGAACCAGATTATTAGGAACACCAATTGGCAATTCTCCTAATTTTGCTGTAGGATGTGCACCAATAGGATTAAAATACCTCAACAATGTAATTTTTTTCTGATGAGCCGTGGCAAAATCTTTCAGAATTTCTTCGCCCATTTGTTTGGTTTTTCCGTAAGAAGATTCAGGTAATTTCAATTCTGCCTCTTCATCAATCGGCATTTTATCAGCTTGTCCGTAAACAGTACAACTAGAACTGAAAATAAAATTAGAAATATTTCTTTCTTTCATTTCTTGCAAAAGATTGATGAGCGAAAACAAATTATTTTCATAATAATCTACTGGCTTTTCTTGGGATTCACCTACTGCTTTATAAGCCGCAAAATGAATGCACCCATCAATTTTATGAGCATCAAAAACTTGTTTTAGAAGTTCTTTTCTTTTTAAATCAAAAGGATAAAAAACGGGTTTCTTTCCAGAAACTTCTTCTATATTTTTGAGAATAAATTTTTCTGAATTAGATAAATCATCAATAATAACTACATCAAAATTATTATTGAGTAATTCTACTACGGTATGAGAACCAATATATCCCAATCCGCCTGTTACGAGTATCGCCATTATGTGTTTTATTTAAATTTAAGATTAAATTTAAGATTATTTCATAAACTCCAAAACAGAATCTGTAATCAACTTCAATTGTTCTTCATCTAACTCTGTATGCATTGGTAAAGAAATTACTTGGTCTAGTAATTTATCTGTATTTACAAAATCTGCATCATTAGATTCTTGGTAATATGCTTTTTGTTTTCTAAGAGCTACAGGATAATAAATCATCGCAGGAATTTCTTTTTCTGCTAAAAATGCCTGTAATTCATTACGCTTTCCGTTTAAAATTCTTAAAGTATATTGATGAAAAACGTGCGTAGAATTTTCTGCTCGTTTCGGAGTTAAAATATTAGGATTGCTCGCAAAAGCTTTGTCATAATAATCTGCAGCATTTCTTCTAGCAGTATTATAAGAATCTAAAAGCGGAAGTTTCACTCTAAGAACCGCAGCTTGTACACTATCTAATCTAGAATTTACGCCTACCTCATCGTGATAATATCTTTTGTACATTCCGTGGTTTACAATTCCTCTGATTTTATAAGCCAAATCATCGTCATTAGTGAAAATAGCACCACCATCACCATAACAACCTAGATTTTTTGAAGGGAAAAATGAGGTAACACCAATTGTGCCCATTGTTCCAGATTTTTTTGTAGTTCCGTCTGCAAATTTGTAATCTGCACCAATTCCTTGACAATTGTCTTCAATAACGTACAAATTATGTTCTTTTGCCACTTCTAAAACCGCTTCCATATTGGCACATTGTCCGAACAAATGAACAGGAATAATGGCTTTAGTTTTCGGAGTAATGGCAGCTTTTAGTTTGTCAATATCAATATTAAAAGTATCATAATCTACATCTACCAAAACAGATTTTAATTTCAAAAGATGAATTACTTCTACTGTTGCTGCAAAAGTGAAGTCTGCGGTTATTACTTCATCACCAGGTTCTAAATGCAGCGCCATTAATGCAATTTGCAAAGCATCTGTTCCGTTTGCACAAGGAATTACGTGTTTTACATCTAAATAATTTTCTAATTCTTTTTGAAAATTCTGAACTTCTGGACCATTGATGAACATAGCGCTTTGCATTACATTAAGTACTTTTTCATCTACTTCATTTTTTATTTTTTGATACTGACTCTGTAAGTCAACCATTTGAATTTTTCTCATGAGAAATTTTTTGTAAAATTACGGATTTTATAAGTTTCTATGAAATAAGAATCATATAAATAAAAACAATTTCAAATTCATTTATCAATCAATAGAAAATCACTTTAATTAAACTATTTTTGTATTTTATAACTTAATTTTAATATTTTAGTATAAATTTAAAAAAAATGAAAAAAAATTTATCTTTTTTGTTTATTTATATCAGTTTACTTTCATTCTGCCAAACTGAATTGGTTTTTGTTTATTTCAAAGACAAACCAAATGCATCTATATTTTTATCAAATCCTCTTTCTGAACTTACTCAAAAATCTATCAATAGAAGAGCAAATTTAAACATCCCAATTACTGAACAAGATGCTCCTATAGAAACATCTTACATACAAAATATACAAAATTTAGGTTTTACTGTAACGGATCAATCAAAATGGTTAAACGGTGTTGCTGTAAATGCTACATCTGCCCAAATTACCCAATTAAAATCCGAACCTTACGTTTTAAAGGTAGAAAGTTTTGTAAAGAATAGTGTAATCGCTAAACAAGCCAGAATATCTAAAATAGAAAAATTTCAAAATTCTGCTACAGATTTCACTTACGGTAATTCTTTAGATCAAATTAATCAAATCAATTTAAGAAATTTACACGTAAATGGTTATACTGGAGCAGGCACTAGCATTGCGGTTATAGATACAGGTTTCCCTACAGTAAATACGGGCTCTGCTTTTGCTAGAATTAGAAATAATAATCAGATAAAAGGAGGATATAATTTTGTGAATAAATCTTCTGATATTTACAATACTTCTCTCAACAATCACGGCACCAATTGTTTGGGAATAATTGCAGGCTATATAGATGGTGTTTTTGTAGGTTCTGCGCCAGATGCAGATTTTTATCTGTATGCATCAGAAAATTCTGCTATTGAAATTCCCGAAGAAGAACTATATTGGATAGAAGCTGCCGAAGAAGCAGACAGACAAGGTGTAGATATTATTAGTACTTCATTAGGTTATAATACCTTTGACGATTCTAAATATAATTATACTTACGCTGATATGAATGGGCAAAAATCATTTATTGCAAGAGGTGTAAATATAGCATCAGACAAAGGAATTTTTGTATTAATTGCCAGTGGAAACGAAGGAAACAAAACTTGGCACTATATTACCACTCCAGCAGACAGCGAAAAAGCATTTAGTATAGGTGCAGTAGATTCTTCGGGTAACGCTTCTGTGTTTACTTCATTTGGTCCAAATTCTAATAATAGCATAAAACCAGATGCTTCTGCTAGAGGCACTTCTACCTATTACACTTATAATAATTCTTCATATTTCGGTAATGGTACATCTTATGCTACTCCACTTTCTGCAGGCGGTGTAGCTTGTCTTTTGCAAGCAATTCCTATTAATTTTAATAGAACCAATATTAAAAATAAATTAAGAGAAACCGCATCATTATACCCAAATTTTGATAACCAAAAAGGTTATGGAATTTTAAATTTCAGCAATGCACTTACATCAATTAATGCTTCTTTAAATATCTCTGAGATTAAAAAGCCTGTAATAAATATTTACCCTAATCCTACTAAAAATTTCATTCATATTAAAACTAATGAAAAATTAAAAAATATAGAATTGTATGACGAAATTGGTAGAAAATTAAAAACTTTACCTTTAAATTATTCTCAAAATATAGAATCCTTAAACAAAGGAATTTACTATTTGAAAATAGAAACAGAAAAATCTTCTACAGTAGAGAAAATAATCAAAGAATAAAATAAAAAAAGGCTGTCTCACTCTTGAAACAGCCTTTTTTTTTTAAGCAGAATTTCTACTGGCATTAATGTTACCGAACAGTGACCTTGTTACCAATTTTTCTAATGCTTCTCGGTTATCTTCATCTTTCTGAAGTTTTATTAAAGCATATTGTTGTATGCTGAGTAAAGGCAAAACTATTTTTTCTCTAATTTTCACCGATTTTCTTCCTACAGGCTCTTCTTCCATCAAGGTTTTGAAACCCGTAATTTCGAACATCATTTCTTTAGAAAGATTATATTCATTAAACAAAATTTGCCAGAACTCACCGAATTTTGGATGGTTTTTCATATAATAAGTCAAAGGAAAGTAAGACTTATTCATCGCCATCATAGAGTTAAGAACCAATGTTTTAAAGAAATCAGAATTTCTAAATAATTCTTTCACTTCGTGAATTCTGCCTTCGGATTTCAGTTTAGAAATAGAAGTTCCGAAACCAAAGAAACC
>DDFD01000001.1 GCA_002337005.1 Flavobacteriales bacterium UBA1937
AAACGCTTTGAAATTCAGATAAATAGGATTTTTGTGTAATTTTTTTTGTTTTAAGCGTTGCAAATAGAAAAAAGAGTATTAAATTTGCACCACCAAAAACGGTATAGACTCATGGTGTAACGGTAGCACTACGGTTTTTGGTACCGTCTGTCGGGGTTCGAATCCCTGTGAGTCTACCACATAAAGCCTTCTGATTTCAGGAGGCTTTTTTGTTTCTAAAAATTCTATAATTTTCTTTTAAAATTTTATAAAACATTCTATTGTTGGTTGCTACATCTTTGTAATGTTAAAAAAACATATAAAAGCGATGTTAGCAACTATTCAATCTTTTACAGCAAACGGATATAAACTTTTATATCAATTTTTAAGTAATGATTACGTGCAATTAGCAACGCAGAATCTAAGTTTTGATTTTGTGTTAATGGCGATTTTCGTAGAAATGAAAAAACGAATAGTGAAATGAAAATCAAAAATAAAATATACTATGAAAAATTATCAATTGATAGAGGATTATTTTGTAAAACTACATCAGAATTATGGAATTTCTGAACTTTCGTATAAAGATAAAAGGCTAGAAATAGATGAGCACAATATTAAAAATTTGGTTTTTTTGTCTGAGGATTTTAATGAAGAGTTTGATAATTTACTAGATCATTGTTCTATGATTTATCACGAAGTAGGGAAGAGTTTTTCTATAAAAATTAGAAAAGATATTAATAATCATTTTATGGTAAGCTTATATTAAAATTAACGATTAGAGTAACATAATAATTCTATAAAACTCAATTAAAATTTTATAAAAATAAAGCTCGCATAAGATTGCAACTTTGCAAAACAAAAAAAGAATAAAATATAAATACTTTAATTTTAAATATTATGAAAAACATTAAAAAAGTAATATTAGGACTAGGGATTTTAGGAGCAGGTATGGTAAGTGCCCAAAATTCTGAAATGACAAACATGATTAAACTAGGAGTAAATGGTGGTATAGCAGTGCCTTCTAGCAATGCATCTGCAAATGTAGGAGTAGATTTGTCTTACCAAAATTTAGTGACTCCTGGTTTTGGTCTAGGTATCGCAACGGGTTATAATCAGTTTTTTGGAAAAGAAAATAATGGTTATAATAACAGTGATTTCGGGGTGGTACCTGTGGCTGCTCTTATTAGAGTTTATCCTAAACAAAGTGGGTTTTATTTTGGAACAGATTTAGGATACGGATTTATTACGGGGAGCAAAAAAGTTGCAGGAAATGCCTTAACTGAGAGACCAGACGGTGGTTTTTATCTAAAACCAGAAATTGGTTATCATAACCAAGATTGGAACTTTGCTGTACAATATACCAAAGTATTTACAGGTGACAAAGGTAATTTACCAGGGCAAGATTACAATGCTGCATCTCTAGGCGTAGGCGTTTCTTACAATTTACCACTTGGTAAATAGTTTATTATAAAAAGTAGTTTTCTCTTCATATAGTTTATTATTTAGTTAGCTCTCACAAATATGTTTTTTTATTTGTGAGAGTTTTTATAAAAGATTCTTTTTGTTAACATAATATTTTTATATTTATAAAAGTTAAAATATCATTATGAAAATTTTCACAAAATTTGATTATAACGCAGTCTGTAAAAAAGTATTAGAGGATAAGCTCAGCGCATTTAGTTTTAAATACAGAATAGTAGCTTTTGGAGAAGTAGAGTTTTTGGAGAAAATTCCTACAGATAAAATGAAGGAACTGAAATCTGAGTTAGAAGATTACGGCATTACCATTATTGAAAACCAAAAAACGGTCTTAATAGAAAAGATAAAAGAAACTATAATGGAAATGGTAAGCAGTGAAGAACCATTAAACGTGAAAGCTTCAGTATATTTGTCTGAAAAACTAAGTCACAGTTATGGTTATCTGTCTAATCTTTTTTCGGAGATTACTTATAGCTCAATAGAAAACTATATTATGCTTCAGAAAATAGAAAGAGCTAAAAATCTTATCATTAAAGATAGTTTAACTTTGACTGAAGTTGCTTATAAACTGAATTATTCTAGTGTGGCACACCTTAGTACTCAGTTTAAAAATATTACGGGAATCACTCCGTCTCAGTTTCAAAGAATTATTTCAAAGAGAAGAGAAATTGCAAATAAAAAATAATAAACTATAACTAAGAAATACATTATATATGCAAACAGATTATATTCATATTATATTAGCAGATGATGATGAAGATGACAGATTGTTCTTCACAGACGCCTTCAGTGAACTAAAAATTAATACCAAAGTTAATACTTATAATGATGGAGTAGAGCTTATGAATTATCTAAATTCTGATGATGCTATTCTGCCACAGGTTTTGTTTTTAGACCTTAATATGCCAAAGAAGAATGGAATAGAATGTCTCCACGAAATTAAATCTAACAGTAAGTTCGAGGATATTGCCATTGCTATTTATTCTACCTCTTCTTCGGAAGAACATATAGAAGAAACATTCGTAAAGGGTGCTAATATTTACATTAAAAAACCAAATGATTTTGAAGCACTCAAAAAAATATTGTCTGATGTAGTAGCGATCAATTGGCAATACCATACCTCTGGTCTTAATAAAGATAATTTCCTTCTGAGAATGTAATGCTTTAATTATATGAAATTTTACGAAAAACCACTATTTCTCAAAATTGTTTTTATAATCAGTATAGCGATTATACTTTTTGTATCTGCGATTTCTTTTAGGCATATTAATAACCTTAATAAGTCTAATGATATAGTAGAGCACAGCTACGTAGTATATGGAAATATTCAAAAATTGTACAGCGAAATAAAAGACCTAGAAATAGATAGACGAAACTACTTTATCACTAGAGATAAAAATATCTTGATTCAGATACAGTCAGATGTTTCGACCGTTAATAATGATATTGATGCTCTAGAGAAACTAATGAATGACAACCCAACGCAGATAAAAAATGTAAAGCTCCTGCGAGGATATTTCAAAGAAAAAATAAAAGTGGTGGAACAAGGTCTAAAGTACCTCAATCTAAAAAGAGATAATCCTTTGGTCGTAGAAAATATAAAAAAAGGATCTGCAATGATGGAGAAAATTTCTTTTACTATTAATAAAATGGTAGAAATTGAAAATAATCTTCTAGAAAAAAGACTTGATGACAATAAGGAAGTCAATAGATTTACTCCCATTGTAAATTATGTAACACTATTTGTAACACTCTTTATCCTCATTTTTGCCATTATAAAAATATCTAAAGATATCAATAGTCTTAGAGATTCTAACTCAGAACTAAAGCTTGCAATAGAATCTTCTGATATGGCAGAGCAAATAGGTGATTTTGGGACTTGGCAATACAATATAGACAAAAATGAGTTTAACTATTCTGATAATATTTACAGAATGTTGGGCTATGAACCTAATAGTTTTGATGCTGTAATAGAGAACTACGCTAATCATATTCATCCTGATGATGTAGATAGAATGCTAGAAATTGCAAAACAACTAAAAACGGCAGAAATACTGGGTCCTAATTCTTATAGAGTGATAAGAAAAGATGGTGATATAAGATATTTCCGAGGGATAAGCAAAGTGGTGAAAAATCTGAGCGGAGAAAGGGTAATGATAGGGATTACCTCAGACGTTACAGAAGAATACTATAACCAACTACAATTAGAACACAAAAACATAGAATTAGAAGAAAAAAACAAAACATTATTTATTGCCAATGAAACCAATAAAGAAGCAGAGAAAATAGGAAACTACGGCTTCTGGAAATGGAATATAGATAAAAATGAATTTGAATTTTCTGACAATATTTTTAGAATGTTCGGGGTAAGTAAAGAGAAATTTAATCCTTTGGTAGATAGTTTTATACCGTTAGTACATCCAGAAGATAAGGGATTTGTAATACAATATTTAGAAAAATTTAGGAACAAAGAAAAGAATGTAGCGCCATACCAGCATAGAATTATAAGAGCAGATAATTCTGAAGTAAAATATATAAGAATTAGCAGTAAGCCAATAGAAAGCCAAGATGATTTTTATTACCTGATGATTACTCAGGATATTACGGAAGAAATAAATAATAGTGCAGAAATTCTACAAAAAAACAGAGAATTAGAAGCTAGTAATAAAGAATTGCAAGCATTTAATTACGTAGCGAGTCACGATTTGCAAGAACCGCTTAGAAAAATAGAAACTTTCATCTCTAGATTAGAAGCTAGAGATTATCAAAACCTTACCGAAACTGGACAACAATATTTTGAAAGAATAAAAGTAGCTGCTGGCAGAATGAGATTGCTCATCAAAGATTTATTGCAATTCTCACGAACTAATAAGTCTGAAAAGGTCTTTGAAATAGCAGACCTAAACGAAATTTTAGAAGCTGCTAAACACGAAATCGCAGAAAGCATCTCAGATAAATCTGCCATTATAAAATCCGAACATTTGCCTACGTTAAAGGTAATTCCGTTTCAGATTCAACAGATGTTTATCAATTTACTAGGCAATTCTGTAAAATATTCTAAGGCAAATGTACCACCAGAGATACAAATAGACTATAAAAAAACTTCATTACAACAGATTGGTCGATTGGTTTTACCAGCCAAAAAAGATTTTCATAAGTTTACTTTTTCGGATAACGGGATTGGTTTTTCTGAAGAATATTCTCAAAGAATTTTTGAACTTTTCAGCAGATTGCATAACAAAGACGAAATAGCAGGTACAGGTATAGGATTAGCAATTTGTAAAAAAATTGTAGAAAACCACAAAGGTTACATTTTAGCCAAAGGAAAACCTGGCGAAGGCGCAGTCTTTGAAATTTATTTGCCTGAAGATATTGCTTAAAATTTCCTCAAAATATTTATTATAACGTCTCAATTTTTTTGAGGCGTTTTTTTATGAAAATTCTATAATTAATTCTCATTTTTTTGTAAAAATATTCGTTAGAAATGTGTGCATCTTTGTGATGTGAATGAAGAAAAATTATAAAACTCTAATTCTTAAAAAAATAGAAAATTAAAATTCTATAAAACAAGTTGAAAATATTATAAAATGTTGATTTTTAGTATATTGTAAATTTGAATCAAGAAAAGTAGTAGTTCTTTGTAATTCTTGCATCGTTATAAAAAATGAAAATTTTATAAGAACCCAAAAGAATGTTGTAACAGATATTATTGCCAGCAATAAGAAATTTGCACATAAAACTGTAAAAGTAAATTTTTAACAATTATGAATAAATGGATATATTTTTTAGTAGGAATTTTATTAATAATATGGGCAATAGGATTTTTTATACTTGATTTTGGAGTTTTTATACATATACTTTTTGCGATGGCACTTTTCATAATTCTTTTCGAAGTAATAAGAGAAGAAAATAGGTAAAATAATCACAAAAAATAGAAAATATGAACACAATCACCAAACAAACCATCGGATTTTTAAGTGCAGCAGCTATAGGAACTGCAGTCGGAATTTTACTAGCTCCACAAAAGGGAAAAAGTACAAGAAATAAAATAAAATCTCAGGCAAATGGAGTAAAGCAAAAATGGAATGAGATTTCAGAAGATGCCAAAAGAAAATTTAATCATCTTTCTAACGCATTACAATCAAAAAAGAAAACATTGGTTTCTGAAATAGAAACAGAATTTGATGCATTTAAATAAATTCAATAACACCAAAATCACAAAATTATGATCAATATTATAGCATGGATTATCTTCGGCTTAATTGCTGGAGCAATCGCAAAATTTTTAAAACCAGGCTCAGATGCAGCAGGATGGATTGCCACCATTATCATTGGTATTGT
>DDFD01000047.1 GCA_002337005.1 Flavobacteriales bacterium UBA1937
AAAATTTAATTCAAGCAAGGCTACTTAATCATACGGGCTAAATAAAATTTTCAATTTTATGCCGTAGATTAAACTTTTCTGGGGTTTCCCCAGTCCCCTTTATGAGTCTAAATACAATTATAATAAAAGGATTTATATGAAAGAAAATGAGAAAAAAAGAAGAACAGGCAGAAATAAATCAAATGATAACCATCAATACAAAAGAACATTAAGTTTAGATGTTAGGTTATCGCCTTTTGAAATGAAAGAACTTGAAGATAAATATGATCAATCTCAGTTCAATTCCAAAGCTTCTTATGTTAGAAATTGCATTTTTGGAAATTCTACTGATGTGATTGAGTTAAAAATTGAAGATGATTTTACTTATAAGTTATTTTCAACTAAGCAAGAATTGGAATTAAAAAGACAAGGCAATAACATTAATCAGTTGGCAAAATTTTTAAACTCAAACAAATTTTTAACACCAGCAGATAAGAAAAAAATGCAAGAATCTTTTGAAGATTTATCTAAAAATTATCAAATGTTGTTAGATGAATTTCTTAAAAGCAATGATAAAAAATAAAAATAATATGTGGAGAAATTGCTATGGCTGTTATGAAATTTATGCCTACAACAACAATAAAAAATGCTTTTGATTATCTTGAAGGAGATGTGGACAGTAATGACAAAGTAAGATGTCATAAGCCAAAACCTTTTCACGGTGATCGTGAAAGTTTGGAAAAAATTGATCAACTAGCAAAAGATTTAGGAATAAAAAACACGCATTCTTCATTAACAATTTCTTTTGATGAAAATGATATTAAGGTTCCTTCTGCCAATGCAAGTCAAGAAGAAGTTGATAATTTTTATAAAAAGTATGAGTCATTTATTCAAAAAGAAATTAATAATTTTAGAGATCAATGGTTCCCTGGAATGAAAGAAGGAGAAAATTTTGCAGACTATTGGAACATTCATATTGATAAAGGAAGGTTAGAATTAAATTGTGTTTTTGTAAAAATGGAGTTGACTACTGGCAAGCAATTTAATCCTTTTCAGCCTGGGCAACTTAACATTGATATGCGAGATCATTACATTGACTTATTAAATGATCGTAATGGATTTGATAGGAAAATATCTAATCCTTTTGCAATCCATCACAATGATATTGAACTTAAAGAAGTTGGAAATGAAACAGAATTTACATTAAATCAAAAGAATGTCATCAAACCTAAAAAAGATGATATTCAAAATTATTTATCTAAGCAAATACTTGATAACAAAATAAACAATAGACAAGAATTGATTCAAGAACTTCAAAAATATGGAGAAGTTAAATTTTTAGATAAAGAAAATTTACCACCTGATCCTAAAACTGGAAAACATAATTATGATTATATTTCTTTTATTCCAGAAGGATTTGATAAGGCAATTCGTTTAGATGGTCCAGCTTTTAAGAAAGATGTTGACTTTAATGAACTTCGTGAAGAATTTCATAAACATCATAAAAAAGATGAAAAAACCAATGAATATAAATTGGTAAATTTAGAGCTTACAGATAAAGAAAGGGAAGATAAAAAGAAAAAACTTGAAACCCATAGAGATTATGAGTTAAAGAAAAATATGAAATTAATGAGTAAACCAAAGGCAACAAATAAAAATAAAAATAGAGTTTACCTATCAAAAGATCAAAAGAAAAATAAAAATTCTAAGAAATTACAAGAGCTTAAAAGAAAAAAAGATGATATTAAAAAACCTAATTCTATGGGTGTCGGTAAATATGGTAAACAAGATAAAAAACCAGAACCACCACCAACACAACCAGTTGAAGATAAAGTTGCAATTATTATTCAAGAAACAATAAAAGAAAGAGAAATTAACAACAAAGAAGATGGCATTAAAATGAAGGAAGATGATAAAAAACAGGCTACCAATAAACCAACAGAAGGAAAAGGAAACAAGCCAAAAGAAGATTCATCATCTAATAAACCACAATCCCACGATGATTTTATGAAATCTATGGAAAACCCTGGCACAAATGCAAATGAGTTAAATAGTCAAGTTACATCTATTGATTCAAGAATTAATTCAATATCTTCAAATATTGCCAATGCTACAAGTGAACTATCTTCATTGGAAAGCTCCCCCGTTCCAAATGTTCTTTCAGCAATTGTTTCAAGACAAGCTAAAATTGATGAATTAAAGAAAAAAATTGCACAGTTAGAACAAGAAAGACAAGCATTAATTGCCAAAAGAAATGATCTAGGAGATTTATTAAATCAAGCACTTGTTGCAGAAAAATATGCAAATGGAACTTATAAGGCAAGCAAACCAACCATCAACGATACTAGAAAAGATGAAAAGTAAAACCCTCTGCCGAGAGCACCTACTCAAAAAAAATGGAACTCTTATGAGTTCCATTCTTTTTAAGCAGGTTTACATTTAAAAACATTTTCAACCTATATAGTTAAAATTATATAATTTTGACTAGACAAATACATTTTTTCTGTTATAAGTATATAAATAATGGAGAAAATAAAAATGATAACAAAGAAAAATAACAACTATGGAAAGATTAAAAATGTAATTTACTTGATAGCAATTTTAAATCAAAAATATGGAATTTCTGTTTACCACTCATTGCAGTTTTTTGATTTAGAAGATGAATCAAATACTGATTACATTTATGCAACAAAACTTATTGCAAAGCCAACAAACGATATTAAATATGGTTTTAAATTATTGGAATTGTATGAAGTTAATGAAAAATATAAATCATTAGTTCAAAATTACAGAGATATTGAAAGAAAAATTAATGAAGATTTGGCATATGATTTTAAAGAAAACAACCCTTTAAAAATCACATTTATAAGAAAAGAAGATGATGAAGATGGTCAAATTTTAAAAGCCAACAAAACATATAATGCAAAAAGAAATCAGCTTTTAGGTCAATTTTATAGAAGAAAAGATATTGAAGAAGTTTTGCACTATGATTATATGAAACCTCTTATTTTAATTGATGATGTAAGATACATAAAACTTAAAAAAGCATTAAACAGAATTGATGATTACATTGTAAAAGATTTTGAGTTAATAAAAAACTTCATCATCAAAACCTTACATTCTCAAATAAAAGATGAAAATATAAAACCAAATCAAGCTGTTTTATATGAAAGAATGATTGAAGATATAAAACCTTTACAGAAAGCAAAGGTAGTAAAAATCTAGTTCTAGATGGCACAGAATCGGCTTCTGTGCCATTTTTTACCGTAGGTCAGGGGTTTGACCGCTCCGCCGGTCCTCTGGTCGCCAAAACAGACAATGACTTGTCATTGTCTGGATATGCAACCAAAGAAAAATCTGCCAATAGAACTGTCAAAAATTTTCTGCCAAAAATCTAGCAGTGTTATAAATCAATGAGTTAGGCTTGCTTTGTTGCGATAAAACTACATAACT
>DDFD01000041.1 GCA_002337005.1 Flavobacteriales bacterium UBA1937
ATACTATTTTTTCTATTTGCAAGGCTTAAAACAAAAAAAATTACAAAAAAATTCTATTTATCTGAATTTCAAAGCATTTTTTTCTTCATCTATCTCTATTATTTCTCAAAAAAATACCACAGTTATGTTCTTCTACAAAATTTGTATCTTTGAGCATCAAAAAATAATTTCTATGAATCACAAACCAGTAGAAGGTTTTTCTAAACTTTCTAAACAAGGGAAAATAGACTGGCTCATCACAGAATATCTAGAAGGAAACCAAGAATATCAACAGATTCTTCATCAATATTGGAACGAAAATCCTGAACTCCAAAAACTCCACGAAGAATTTTCTGAAAATACCATTTCTAACTTTTATATGCCTTACGGAATTGCCCCTAATTTCCTTATCGATGGAAAATTGATGGCTTTGCCAATGGCGGTAGAAGAAAGTTCCGTAGTTGCTGCAGCGTCTAAATCTGCAAAATTTTGGATAGAAAGAGGCGGTTTCAAAACTACTATTATTAATAACGAAAAACTAGGACATACTCATTTTATCTTCAAAGTAGAAGCTCATAAATTATTGCATTTTTTCAATTTTACTTTAAAGAAAAAACTTTTTGAGGCTACAGAAAACATCACTGCTAATATGAGGAATCGTGGTGGTGGAATTCTAGACATTAAACTCATTGACAAAACATCTGAACTAGAAAATTATTATCAACTCAAAGCAAGTTTTGATACAGTAGATTCTATGGGGGCAAACTTCATCAACTCTTGTTTAGAGCAGTTCGGGAAAACGTTAAAAGAAGAAGTTGCCCAATCTACAGATTTTTCTCAGCCAGAAAAAGATTCATTACAAATTGTAATGAATATTCTCTCTAATTTTACTCCAGATTGTATTGTAAGAGCCGAAGTTTCTTGTAAAATTGAGGATTTAAAAGACGACAGCGGTATTTCTAATGAAGAATTTGCTTGGAAATTTAAACAAGCGGTCACTATTGCAGAGATAGAACCATACAGAGCAACTACGCACAACAAAGGCATTATGAATGGTGTAGATGCGGTAGTAATCGCCACAGGAAATGATTTCCGTGCTACGGAAGCTTGCGCACACGCTTATGCAAGTAAAGATGGAAAATATAAATCGCTCACACACTGCACTACAGACAACGGAATTTTTAGATTTTGGATAGATTTACCTATTTCTGTTGGTGTAGTAGGTGGTTTAACTCAACTTCATCCTTTGGTCAAGTTTTCTTTGGCATTACTTGGGAAACCATCAGCTCAGGAATTGATGAGTATCTTGGCTGTTTCTGGTTTAGCTCAAAATTTTGCAGCACTTCGTTCTTTGGTAACTACGGGAATCCAAAAAGGACATATGAAAATGCATTTATTCAATATTTTAAACCAATTTGGCGCAACCGAAGAAGAAAAACAATATTTTGTCAACTATTTTAAAGATAAAACCGTAAGTCACCACGAAGTGATTTCGGAATTAGAAAAACTAAGAAAAAAGTAATATGACTTTCGATTTTAAAACAGATTATATTTTAGAAGACGAACGTGTAATTTTGTCTCCTTTAGAAACCAAACACATAGAAAATCTTTTGACTTTCTCTGAAAACGAACCCGAAATTTGGAAGTTTTCCTTAGTACAAGCTAGCGGAAAAGAAAATCTTAAACATTATATCGATTTAGCATTAAAAGCAAAAGACAAAGAAACAGAATATCCTTTTGTTGTTTTTGATAAAAAAAGCAATCGTTTTGCAGGAAGTACTCGTTTTTATGATATTCAATTTCAAAATAAAAATCTACAATTAGGCTATACTTGGTACGGAAAAGAATTTCAAGGAACGGGACTTAACAAACATTGTAAATTTCTTTTATTAGAATTTGCTTTTGAAAAAATGCAAATGGAAAGAGTAGAATTTCGAGCTGATGTCAATAACGAGAAAAGCATTGCTGCCATGAAGAGCATTGGCTGTACTGTTGAAGGAATTTTGAGAAAAAATGCACTGAAAATTGATGGAGGAAGAAGAGACAGCATTATCTTAAGTATTCTAAAAGATGAATGGAACCATCAAGTAAAACAAAATCTAAAAAATAAATTATAAATGAAGAATTTTACACTAATCATAGGTGCCGTTTACGGAATGCTTTCGGTAATTCTCGGAGCATTTGGAGCGCACGCTTTTAAGAAAATTTTGTCTATAGAAAGATTATCCAGTTTTGAAACTGGAGTTAAATACCAAATGTACCACGCCTTGCTGCTAATTATTATTGGATATTTTTTAAAATTTGATACCGGAATAGAAAAATGGGCATCTTGGTGCATTATTTTGGGCGTTATTTTCTTCTCTGTTAGCATCTATTTCCTGAGTTTTCAAGAAGTTTGGGGTGTAAATCTCAAATTTTTAGGACCAATTACGCCAATTGGAGGGTTGCTAATGATTACAGGATGGGCATTATTAATCTATATTTTCGCCAAAACAAAATTCTAATTTCATCGATATTAAAATAAAGGCAAAAAACTTAGTAGGATTCCTTTCTACTTGCCTCTTTTTTTATATTTTTGTGAATACTAACTTTTAAATAAAAATTTTAGAAATATTATGAATCTTCACGAGTATCAATCAAAAGAGATTTTAGCTACTTACGGTGTTAGAATCCAACGTGGTTTTCTAGCAAACAACGTAGAGGAAGCTGTAACAGCTGCTGATAAATTAAAAGAATTGACCGGAAGCGAAGGCTGGGTGGTAAAAGCTCAAGTTCACGCTGGTGGTAGAGGTAAAGGAGGCGGTGTAAAATTTTCACCAAATTATGACAAGCTAAAAGAAAACGCTCAGAACATTATCGGGATGAGATTAGTTACCCCTCAAACTTCAGCAGAAGGTAAATTGGTAAACTCTATTTTGGTTGCAGAAGATGTATATTATCCTGGCGAAACTGAAACGAAAGAATTTTATGTTTCTATCCTTTTAGATAGAGCTTTAGGTAAAAATACTGTAGTTTATTCTACCGAAGGTGGTATGGATATAGAACACGTAGCTGAAGTTACTCCTCATTTAATTCACAAAGAAGTTATTGATCCTACTTTAGGACTCCAAGGCTTCCAAGCTAGAAAAATCGCTTTCAATCTTGGTTTATCAGGTGATTCTTTCAAAGAATTCGTAAAATTTATAGATGCACTTTACAAAGCTTATGTAGGAATTGATGCATCTTTATTCGAAATCAACCCAGTTCTTAAAACTTCAGACAATAAAATTGTAGCAGTAGATGCTAAAGTGACTTTAGATGATAATTCATTATTCCGTCACAAAGATTTAGCACAATTAAGAGACACAAGAGAAGAAGATCCTATGGATGTGGAAGCTGGCGAAGCTGGACTTAATTTCGTGAAATTAGACGGTAACGTAGCTTGTATGGTAAACGGAGCTGGTCTTGCTATGGCTACTATGGATATCATCAAACTTTCTGGTGGTAATCCTGCTAACTTCTTAGACGTAGGTGGTACTGCAGATGCACAAAGAGTACAAACCGCTTTCGGAATTATCTTAAGAGATCCAAACGTAAAAGCAATTTTAATTAACATCTTCGGAGGAATTGTACGTTGCGACAGAGTTGCACAAGGTGTAGTAGATGCTTATAAAGCTATGGGAAGCCTTCCTGTTCCTTTAATTGTACGTCTTCAAGGTACTAACGCAGTAGAAGCAAAACAATTAATTGATGACGCTGGTTTACCAATTCACTCAGCAATTACTTTAGAAGAAGCTGCTAATAAAGTATCAGAAGTTTTAGCATAAACAAACTTACTTTAAATAATCAAATCCGTTCTATTTTA
>DDFD01000061.1 GCA_002337005.1 Flavobacteriales bacterium UBA1937
TACCTTTTTGGGTTTGCAGAGCTGTCAAAATTTTAGAAACAGAATCTGCTAAATTGTTACCATCCAGATATTCTCCACCTGTATCATACGCTAAAGACATCAGAGCTTCTGTTTGTCTTTTGGTAATAACAGTTTCATCATTCACATCTGTTTTATAGCCCATTAACTGACCATACACATACACCGGAATAGGAGCTCCTTCATCTGTACCAACACCAATAGAATTAATGATAATCCCTTGATTTTTAGCTTCTTTTATTGCTGCTTTTTCATTTCCTTCATTATCTTCACCATCACTTATTAATACTATCTTTCTAGAACCTTTTGGTATATTTTTAAATTTATCTGCCGCCACTTCTACCGCTTTCAGAAAATCTGTTCCTTGTCTTCTTACAACATTGGTTTCTATAGCATCTATGTATGTTTCTGCCGCAGTGTAGTCAGAAGTTAATGGCATTATAGACTGCGCTTCGCCAGCAAAAACTACAATACCTACTTTATCATCATGCATCTGCTGAAGACAATTTTTCAAAATATTTTTGGCTTGCTGAAGTCTATATGGCGCTACATCTTCTGAATTCATAGAATTAGAAACATCTAATACAAAAATTACTGAATTTACTTTTTGCTGAATTTTCATTTCTTCTTTACCACTCAAGAAATCAACCATTGCTAAAATGAGGAACAAGAAACCCAACAAATACAACATTGGAAAAATCTTAGAAAAAACATTTCCTTTGGGATAAAGTTCTTGGTGAAACTTAGCATCAGCAAAAATATTTTTTCTCTGTTTTTTCCATTTCTTAAATCCAAAAACTAAAATTGCTACTACTGGTAAAAGTAGTAACAGTAAGAGATACCAATAATTTCCTAAACTAAAATCCATTCTCTTATTTAATTAAATATTCTAAAAATTTTCCATCTTAGTAAGGCATCAATCATCAAAAAAACAACAGAGAGCCAAAGAAAAACTCTGAAATATTCATCATAATTATAAATTTTATTGCTTTTAATTTTTGATTTTTCTAAGGAATCTATTTCGTTATAAACGCTCATCAAACTTTCATTAGAAGTTGCTCTGTAGTATTTTCCGCCTGTAATATGGGCAATTTCAGAAAGTGTAGCCTCATCTATTTCTACCTTTTGCTCTTCAAAACTAATCCCAAAAACATCAATCACTGGGAAAAGTGCATATCCATTAGTCCCAATCCCGATGGTATAAACTTTAATTCCATAATTTTTGGCTAATTCGCCTGCAATTTGTGGAGGCATAGCATTAGGAACGGTATTTACACCGTCTGTCATCAAAATAATAATTTTACTCTTTGCCTTGCTATTTTTCAGGTGATTTACCGCCACAGAAAGTCCTTCTCCTATTGCAGTTCCAGATAAATCTAAGCTAGGGTTCATTTCCTTGATTTCATCTAATATAACCTGATGGTCTGTAGTAAGCGGAACTTTGGTAATGGCTTCTCCCCAATATTCTACCAAACCTAGTCTATCTCCTGATCTTTTTTTAACAAAATCAGTAGCTATTTTTTTAAGTGCAGTAATTCTATCAGGTTCTAAATCTCTTGCCAACATACTTGGCGAAACATCTACTGCTAAGAAAATATCTATGCCTTGGCTTTCGTCTCTGTCATCTGTTACGGTAAAAGTTCTGGGTCTAGCCAATGCCAAAATGAGCCCAGACAAAATAACATATTTGGTAATTTTTAGAAATTTCTGAATCAAACTAAATCTACCACTTACCAACATATTTTTGGTAGTAGAAACATTAATTCCTGACTTTTTCTTCTTTGCAAAATCCTTAACAATCAAAGGAATAAAAAGCAAAAAAAGTGCTAAAAAATATGGATTATGGAATTCAAAATTCATCTTAATTTACCTCTCTTAAATGTTCTGCTTCTATATCTACTGTAGAGCGTTCTACGAAATCATAAATCTCACCAAAATCTTTCTGCATCAATTCTTTGGTTGGGAAAGTTTTGGCAAATTTCACCAAATCACCTCTCAAAAATATTTCTTCTACTACTTTTTCGTTTTCTGTTGAAATTTTATTGGTATGTTTCATTAAATCTATCAGATCATCCGTTAATAATACATCTGCTGGAATACGATATTGTTTAGTTAAAAACTCTCTGGTAATGTCTATTAATTCTACATAAAACATTCTAAAATTACCATTTTCTGCATATTTTTTCTTTTCGAGATTTTTTAAATCTAACAACGTTTTATGAATAGAAGGTTTTTCTTTATTATTTTTCCCAAAAACTCCATTTTTAAACATTCCTAAAAATACAAACAATAAGGCTATAACAATAAAAGTACCCAAAACATACCATTTATACATTTCCCAATAATCCTTCCAGCCTAGTTCTACTTGCTTGTTATTCATAATATCACTAATCTGTTCATCTGCATTTACAGGATTATAGACTGTTATTTCATAAGGAATAGTTTTCAAAACCTCTCCATTGATGGAGAATTCTAAAGGTGGAATTGTATATTTTCCCTCATCAAAAATTTGGAACTCTATTGTTCTACTGTAATTATCAAAAGTTTTGGAAATATCATCTTTAGTTTCCTCAAAATGGAAAGGTAACAATTCATTTTTAGGCATCGAAATTACATCTCTACCCTTTAGATTATTTACAGATACTCTAAACGTAACCTTTTCTCCTAAAGCAATTTTGTCTTTAGAAAGATTAGACGAAAGTGTCTGCGAAAAAGCCAAAACACTCAATAAAAAAAAGAAAAATATATTTATTTTTTTTGAAATC